>CAYMBB010000053.1:7941-11622 GCA_964388515.1 uncultured Anaerolineaceae bacterium | reverse complement strand
CCCGGAGGGCCGCCGGACTCAATCGTCAGGTACGACGATGTTCGCGGCGTTCGATTGTGGGGTCCGACGATGCTGGGCATCCCAGGCCCAGAGGCCGATGTAGAGGGCAACGCGGTCGAGGAAGCGGAGCGGGTTGCGCCCGGTGAGCGTCCGGATCCGGTGCAGCCGGTGGCGCAGGGAGTTGGGGTGGACGTGGAGCCGGCGGGCGGTCGCTTCGACCGCGCCCTCCTCGTCGATGAACGTGCGCAGCGTGAGCAGGAGCTCGGCGTTCCGCTTCGCGTCGTGCTCGACGATCGGGACGATCAGCTGGTCCACGAACGCGGCCAGCCGCTCGGTCGGCTGCTGGCCGAGCAGTGTCTGCGGTTCGGCGAGGTCGCGCCAGGTGGCCACGCCGTGACGGGCGGCGGCGATCGTGAACGCCGCCTCGGCCTCGACCAGACTGCGGGCCAGCTCCCCGAGCGGCACCTGGTCGCCGATCCCGCAGGCGAGGCCGCGCTCCGTGGCCAGCGCCGCGAGCTGGCCGGGGTCGTCGGTCAGCAGGTAGGCGCGCAAGCCCGACTCGCCGATCACCGCCCGCGGCACGGCGTGTCGAAGCCCGTCCGCGGCGCCGGCCTCCCAGACCGAGGCGACGAGGCGCGCCTCGTCGAGCCGCGCCTGAGCGAGTCGCTCGCCGAGGACGACCGGGTCGGCGATCCCGGAGCGGACGATGTCGAGCAGTCGCCCGATCGCCCGCCGGTCGCCGATCCGCTCCTGGGCACGCGTGGCGAGCTCGATCGAGACGATCGGGGCGACCTCGCGCAGGACCTCGAGCGCCTCCGGGCGGGCAGCACCTGATGATCGCAGGTGGCCGAGCCAGCCGATCTGGCGCTTCTGGTGGGTGACGGCCACGAGGTCGCAGGCGACGAACCCGTCGTCGTAGCTCGCCCGGCGCAGGCCCCGGCGCGAGCGGGCGATCGCGTCGGCCACGACCGCGGCCACGTTCATCGTCGTCGGCTCGCCCTCGGCCACCGCCTCGAGCCGACCGTCGAGGTCGGCGATGACGACCGTCGAGCGCAGCTCGCGGGCGATCGAGCGGGCGACGCCGTCGAGGCCGTGGCCCTCGGCGAGGACGTCGAGCAGCTGCGCCTCGCGCCGCAGCGCCCGGCGGTCACGTTCGCCGCGCTGGGCCGCCATCCGCTCGGCCAGCTCCTCGGTGATGGCGATGAACGGGATCTCGAACGGGACCTCGAGCAGCGGCAGACCGGCCGCCTCGCACGCCTCGCGCAGGGCCGCCGGCGAGGCCGGATGGTAGTTGCCGCAGCCGAAGCCGATCCCGCTCGCCCGGCGCTCGAGGACCGCCGCCACGAACCCCCGGCAGGCGCCCTCGTCGAGGAGCCCGGAGCCCATCGTCAGGACGAGCTCACCGCCGCGCAGGTAGGGCCGGGGGTCGAGCAGCTCGATCGCGTGGGCCCAGCGGATCGGCCGGTCCAGCCCGCTCGCCCCGGCCACGAGCGTCAGGTGGAGCGGCTCGACGGCGAGCAGCTCGCGCACGGTCGCCAGGCCGGTCGTCGCGGAAGGCGCCTGGCCGTGGGCCGGACCCTGCGGCCCGGTCGCCAACCGGCCCGCCGGGGCCGAGATCGGTTCTCCCTGCTCGGTGCTCATCCAGCCATCCGTCGGATCGCGCCTGGTCGCCCGGTGCCAACCACCCGGACCATGGCGACGCGTCAGGCGATCGTACACGGCGACCCAAGGGTACCGGGCGCACGATCGGGGGGACGATCCGGGAACGGACCGCCAAGCACCCGCCCGACGCGGCTACACTCTCCGACCGCGGGCCTGCGGGCACGGACCTGGCAGCGCGACCGCCGAGCAGCGAGGAGGAACCGATGCGCGCCGCCGTCCTCGAGCGCCCCGGCGAGCCGGTCCGGATCGAGGAGCTGATCGTCGAGGACCCTCGACCGGGCGAGGTCGTCGTGCGCCTGACCGCGAGCGGGGTCTGCCACTCGGACCTCCACGTTCGCGACGCCGAGTGGGAGCGCCCCGGCCCGATCGTCCTCGGCCACGAGGGTGCCGGGGTCGTCGAGCGACTCGGTCCGGGCGTGACCGGGCTGCGCCCCGGCCAACAGGTCGTGCTCAGCTGGTACTACCCCTGCCTGCGCTGCCGGGCCTGCCAGTCGGGCCGCCAGTGGCTCTGCTCCGACACGCGTGCCCTCGACCACCGCAGCCGGGACGGCACGACCCGCCTCCGCCGCGCCGACGGGACCGAGGTCCTCTCGTACCTCGCGATCGGTACGATGGCCGAGCGGACCGTCGTCCCGCTCGAGGCCGCGATCCCGGTCCCCGACGCGGTTGCGCCGGAGGTGGCGGCACTCATCGGCTGTGCGGTCAGCACCGGCGTCGGGGCGGTCGTCAAGACCGCCCAGGTCCCGGCCGGCGCATCGGTCGCGGTCTTCGGCCTGGGCGGGGTCGGGCTGTCGGTGGTCATGGGCGCGGTCCTCGCCGGGGCGACCCGGATCGTCGCCGTCGACCGGGTGCCGGAGAAGCTGGAGCGGGCGGGCGAGCTCGGCGCCACCGAGACGATCCTCGCCACCGACGCCGAGGCGACGGTGGCCGCGGTCCGGGCCGCGACCGGCGGCCACGGTCCGGACTACGCGTTCGAGGCGATCGGCCTGCCGGCGACGATCGAGCAGTCGATCGCCGTCCTGCCCCCGGGCGGTACGGCCGTGCTCGTCGGCCTGACCCGCTTCGGCGCCCGCGCTTCGTTCGAGGCGTTCCCGTTCGTGGACGGCAGCCGGCGGATCCTCGGCTCGAACTACGGCTTCGCCGTGGCCGCCCTCGACTTCCCGCGCTACGCCGAGCTCCACCTCGCCGGACGCCTGCCGATCGACAAGCTCGTCGAGGCCCGGATCGGGCTCGACGACCTCGAGGATGCGTTCGATCGGATGCGCCGGGGCGAGGGGGCCCGGCGGGTGATCGTGTTCAGCTGATGAGCCGGCTCAAGAGCCGGTGAGGTGCCCGCCATGAGCGATCGATCGACCGGCCTGCTCGCCCCCCTCGCCGCCGCCGTCCGCCAGCGGCGCACCAGCGCCGAGGAGCTCGTCCGTGCATCGCTCGCCCGGGTCGAGGCGGCCGGCCACCTGAACGCGGTCGTCGCGCTGCGGCCGGACGGGGCGCTCGCCGACGCCCGGGCCCTCGACGGGCGGATCGCGCGGGGTGAGGACGGCGGCCCGCTGGCCGGGCTGCCGCTCCTGGTCAAGGACATCGAGGATGCGGCCGGGTTGCCCACCACGTTCGGCTCGCTCCTCTTCCGCGACGCGCCGCCCGCCGCCCGGGACGGCGTGATCGCCTCGCGCCTGCGGGCCGCGGGAGCGATCCTGGTCGGCAAGACGAACGTGCCCGAGTTCGCCTTCGAGGGCTACACGGCGAACCGGCTCTTCGGCGTGACGCGCAACCCGTGGGCGCTCGACTGGTCTCCGGGCGGCTCGTCGGGCGGATCGGCGGCGGCGATCGTGGCGGGCCTGGCCCCGCTCGCGACGGCGACCGACGTCGGGGGCTCGATCCGGATCCCAGCCGCGGCGTGCGGCCTGGTCGGCTTCAAACCGACCGCCGGGCTGATCGGGCGCGACCCGATCCTGGCCACCCTCGACTTCAACAACCACGGCCCGCTGACCACGACCGTGGCCGACGCGGAGCTGCTCCTGG
>CAYMBB010000053.1:0-7841 GCA_964388515.1 uncultured Anaerolineaceae bacterium | reverse complement strand
GGCTACGAGGTCGAGGACTGGTTCCGGGTCCTGGCCGTCGAGCAGGCGTTCGACCTCGGGCGCGAGACGATCGAACGCGCCGCCGACCGTCTCGACCCGACGTTCCTGTCGTACATGCGGAGCGCACTCGAGCTGCCGCGCGACGAGTACGTCGGAGCCCGGCGCCGGCGCTTCCGTTACACGCGCGAGCTCGATCTGCTGCTCGGCGACGACACGGTCCTCCTGACCCCGACCCTGGCCGTCGAGGGCTGGACGGCCGAAGGGCGGCTGCCGGGGCGCGCCGAGCCCGGCCTGCCGAGCTGGGCGTTCAACACCGAGATCCAGAACTTCACCGGGCACCCGGCCGTGTCGCTGCCCGCCGGGCGCCACCCGAACGGGGTCCCGTTCGGGCTCCAGGCGACGGCGCCGCGTCACCGCGACGACCTGCTCCTCTGGTTCGCGGGGGCGTGGGAGCGCGCCCGGCCGTGGCCGCTCGCGGCCGACGGGTTCGCGCCCTTCGCGGCCCCGTAACGGGGAGCGCGGGCTACTTCTCGCGCTCCGCTCCGGCGAGGGCCGCCTGGGCCGCCGCCAGGCGGGCAACAGGGACGCGGAACGGCGAACAGGAGACGTAGTCGAGCCCGATCTCGTGGCAGAAGGCGATCGAGGCCGGGTCGCCACCGTGCTCGCCGCAGATCCCCAGCTTGATGTCCGGCCGGGTCACGCGGCCCTTTTCGACCGCGATCCGCATCAGCTGACCGACACCGGTCGCATCAAGCGTCTGGAACGGGTTGTCGGGCAGGATGCCGCGCTCGACGTAGGCGAGCAGGAAGCCGCCCTCGGCATCATCGCGCGAGTAGCCGAACGTCATCTGGGTCAGGTCGTTCGTGCCGAAGCTGAAGAACGCGGCATGGCGCGCGATCTCGTCGGCGGTCAGGGCGCCGCGGGGAACCTCGATCATCGTGCCAAACTTGTAGTCGACGCTCGTCCCGGCCCGCTCCTCGACCGCGCGCGCCTCGGCCTCCAGCAGCCGCTTCGTCTCGGCCAGCTCGTTCACGTGGCCGACGAGCGGGATCATGATCTCCGCGTGCGGATCGCCGCCGGTGCGCTTGACCTCGATCGCGGCGTTCAGAATCGCCCGGGTCTGGATCTTCACGAAGTCCGGGATCATCAGCCCGAGCCGGCAGCCGCGCAGGCCGAGCATCGGGTTCTGCTCGCGCAGCGCCTCGACCGCGGCCAGGAGCGTCCTGGCCCGGGTGTACTCCGGATCGTCCTCCGGCGTCTCGATCGTGCGCAGGCGGGTGACCTCTTCGATCAGCTCCTCGTGCCCAGGGAGGAACTCGTGGAGCGGCGGGTCGATCAGGCGGATGACGACCGGCAGGCCGTCCATCGCCCGGAAGATGCCCTCGAAGTCGCCCTGCTGGAGCGCCTCGAGCTTCGACATCGCCGCGTCGAAGTGGATGATCGCGGCCCGCTGCTCGTCGGTCAGCTCCTCGCCCGCCGCCCGGCGCTCCTTGGCCCGGGTCGCCTCGAACGCGACGAGGATCGCCCCGCGCACGATCTCCAGCCGCTCGCCCTCGCGGAACATGTGCTCGGTCCGGCACAGCCCGATCCCCTGGGCGCCGTAGCTCCGGGCCTGGGCGGCCTCCTCGGGCTTGTCGGCGTTCGTCCAGACCTGCAGACGGCGGACGTCGTCGGCCCAGTCGAGGATGCGCTGGAGCTCCTTCTGGTCCTCGAACCGGGCGTGAACGGTCGGCAGGGCGCCGAGGAAGACGTCCCCGGCCGCGCCGTCGAGGCTGATCCAGTCGCCCTCGGCGAAGAACCGGCCGTCCGACTCGGCGCGCCGGGTCCGGTAGTCGATGAGCAGGCCGCTCGCCCCGGCCACGCACGGCTTGCCGATCTGGCGGGCGACGACGGCGGCGTGGCTCGTCGCCCCGCCCCGGGCGGTGAGCACGCCCTGCGAGGCCGCCATACCGTGGAAGTCGTCGGGCGAGGTCTCGATCCGGACGAGGATCACCTTCTCGCCGGCCGCGGCCATCTCGGCCGCCCGGTCGGCGTCGAAGACCGCCCGACCGACCGCCGCCCCGGGCGAGGCGTTCAGCCCGTGGGCCACCCGGACCGCGCTGGCCAGTGCCGCCGGGTCGAACTGGTCTCGCAGGAGCTGCTCGACATGGTCGGTCTCGATCCGGCCGAGGGCCTCCTCGCGGCTGATGATCCCCTCGTCGACCATGTCGGCCGCGATCTTCACCGCGGCGGCCGCGGTCCGCTTGCCGCTCCGGGTCTGGAGCATGTAGAGCCGGCCGCGCTCGATCGTGAACTCGAGGTCCTGCATGTCGCGGTAGTGGCGCTCGAGCCGGTCCGCGATCCGCTGGAACTCGGCGTAGACCTCGGGCATCTCGTCGCGCAGCTGGCTGATCCGGCGCGGCGTCCGAATGCCGGCCACGACGTCCTCGCCCTGGGCGTTGGTCAGGAACTCGCCGTACAGGACCTTCTCGCCCGTGCTCGGGTCGCGGGTGAACGCGACACCGGTGCCCGAGTCCTCGCCCATGTTGCCGAAGACCATCGTCACGACGTTGACCGCCGTGCCGAGATCGTGCGGGATCTTCTGGTACTCGCGGTAGTCACGGGCACGTTTGCCGAACCACGAGGCGAAGACGGCCCGAATCGCGAGGTCGAGCTGCTCGAACGGGTCGCTCGGGAACTCCCGCCCCGTGTTCGCCTTGACGATCGCCTTGAACGTGGCGGTCAGCTCGCGCAGGGCGGCGGCGTCGAGGTCCGTGTCGGCCTTGGCGTGGTGCGCCTCCTTGGCCGCCTCGAGCGCCGCGTCGAACTTCTCGGCTTCGACGCCCATGACGATCCGGCCGAACATCTGGATGAAGCGGCGATAGGCGTCCCAGCCAAACCGCTCATTGCCGGTGAGCGCGATCAGGCCCTCGAGGGTCTGCTCGTTGAGGCCCAGGTTCAGGACCGTGTCCATCATCCCCGGCATCGAGAACTTCGCCCCCGAGCGGACGCTCACCAGGAGCGGGTTGTGCGGATCCCCAAAGCCTTTGCCGGCCTCGCGCTCGAGCTCGCGGATCGCCTCGAGGATGTCATCCCAGAGTCCGTCCGGGAGCCGCTCACCGGCCGCAAAGTAGTCATTGCATGCCTCGGTCGTGATCGTGAAGCCCGGCGGCACCGGCAGCCCCGCGTTCGTCATCTCGGCCAGCCCGGCGCCCTTGCCGCCGAGCAGGTCGCGCATCGATGCGTCACCCTCGGCGTGGCCGCCGCCGAAGGCGTAGATGTAGCGCTTGGCAGCCCGATGCGCGCGCGTGGCTGGCGTCGTGGTCTCGGCCATCGAGGGAGGCTCCTTCCGGGCGCTGGTACGGCGAGCGCCCGCGGCGGGCGGGCGCGACGGGTCGTGGGATGTCGTGCGGCATTGTACCGTTCGAGCGACGATCCACGCCCGCGGCGGTGTCGCCCGCGGCGCCGGTCCGATGATCGAGCCGGACGAGGGAGCCGGGTCAGCCGTCCTGGCCCGACCTCGCCGCAATCGAACGGCTCGGGGTCCGCAACGTGATCGCAGCGGGCTGATCTGCCGTCGCCGGGCTACACTGGCGCCGTGCCGGACCGGACGACCGGTCCGTGCATCGATGCGGCCTGATCGGCCAGCCGTCGCCGCGTCGCCCGCGTCATCGCCTTGCGCCATCCATCCTCGCGTTATCACCCGCGTCATCGACCCTGCGCCAGGAGGCGTCGCCCCCACATGACTCACCACCACCTGGACGAGCGCGTCATCAGCGCCGAGTCCGAGTACTACAACGCGACTCTCGTCCGACGCGTCGACCAGACCGACGACCTCGCCTACGTCTGGGTGAAGTTCGACGGCGACCCGGTCCCCTTCGAGCCCGGTCAGTACATGACGATCGGCGTCTTCGCCGACGGCAAGCTGATCCAGCGCCCGTACTCGGTCGCCTCGGCCCCCGCCGACGCGGCCGACGAGGGCTACGAGTTCTACATCCGGCTCGTCCCGATCATGCGCTTCACGACCCTCCTGTGGCGGCTGCCGGCCGGGCACCGGATGCGCATGATCGGCCCGAAGGGAAAGTTCCTGCTCGAGCCCGATGACGACCGAACCCACCTCTTCGTCTCGACCGGTACCGGGATCGCGCCATTCATCTCGATGATGCGTGAGTTGCGCGCCGAGGGGCGGCCGCGCCGGACGGTCGTCCTGCACGGCTGCTCCTACGTCGACGAGCTCGGCTATCGCGACCTGCTCGAGGGCTGGGAACGCGACGGCGGCTACCCGGTCCGCTACGTGCCGACGATCTCGCGCCCGGCCGATCCCCGGAACGCGGCCTGGACCGGGCGGACGGGCCGGGTCGAGACCGTCGTCGGGTCGGTCTGCGAGGACCTCGGCCTGCGCCCGGAGTCGACGGTCGTCTACATCTGCGGCAACCCCGAGATGATCGTGCGGGTCGAGGAGGTCCTCGCCGAGCGCGGCTTCCCCGAGTTCCACGTCAAGAAGGAGCTCTACTGGCCGAAGGGCAAGCAGGTCCCGGTGCCGGCGGCGGGATAGGACGCCCGGCGCCGGAGGCAGGCCGGGGGCAGGGCGTCGACGGCGGACTGGGAGACCCGGGTGCTGGCGATGGCCCGGGCGGCGCAAACCTTCGGCAGCGGACGGTCGGCTCCCGGCCAGGTGACCTTCGGCCCCCGAATCCATGCGCACTGGTGCATGGGTTGGAGGGCGCCGATGGGCGACCATCGCGGACGGGAACCCGTAGCGTCCGGAGCCGCATGCACACGATCGTCTCGAAGGAACAGCTCTCACCCAACGTCACCCGCCTCGTCGTCGAGGCGCCCCGGATCGCGCAGATCCGGCGTCCCGGCCAGTTCGTCATCGTCAGGCGCGGACCGGGCGCCGAGCGCATCCCGCTCACGATCGCCGACGCCGACCCGGTGGCGGGCACGATCACACTCGTCGTCCAGGCGATCGGCAAGAGCACCTGCGACCTCGTCGAGCTCGAGCCCGGCGAGGCGATCCGGGACATCGCCGGTCCGCTCGGCCAGCCGACCGAGCTGATCGAGCGCGGTCACGCCGTGTGCGTCGGGGGCGGCGTGGGCACGGCGGTCGTCTACCCGATCGCCCAGGAGCTCCGCCGGCGCGGGGTGAGTGTCACGAGCATCATCGGCGGCCGCTCGCGCGAGTGGGTGATCCTCGAGACCGAACTGCGCCGGGCCGGCGAGGTCGTCACCTGCACGGACGACGGCTCGTACGGCCGGCACGGCTTCGTCACCGAGGCGCTCAAGGACGCCCTCGAGGCGGGCGGGGTCGACGCCGTCTACGCGGTCGGTCCGGTGCCGATGATGCGTGCCGTCTCCGAGCTCACCCGGCCCTACGGCGTCCCGACGACCGTGTCGCTCAACGCGATCATGGTCGACGGGACCGGGATGTGCGGCGGCTGCCGGGTCTCGATCGGGGGCGAGACGAAGTACGCCTGCGTCGACGGGCCGGAGTTCGACGGCCACCAGGTCGACTTCCGGATGCTCGCCGACCGGCTGACCACGTACCGGACCTACGAGCAGCAGGCGCTTGAGCGCCGCGAGGCCTGCCGGATCGGCCTTCGCCAACCAGCCCCGGCCGCCGCGCCGGCGGGCGCGGCGGCCTCGAGCAACCCCGCCCCGACAGCCACGGAGAACGCCCGATGACCGAACCGCGTCCCCCGCTCTCCCAGAAGGAGCGGATGGCGATCGACCGGGTCGCGATGCCCGAGCAGGCGGCTGAGCTCCGGGCGGTGAACTTCCGCGAGGTGAACCTCGGGCTCACTCACCAGCTCGCGATCCTCGAGGCCGAGCGCTGCCTCATGTGCCCGAAGCCCTACTGTGTCGAAGGCTGTCCGGTCCGGGTAAACATCCCGCGCTTCCTGAAGTTCCTGCGCGAGGGCGATCTTCCCGCCGCGGCGGAGTCGCTCCTCGACGACAACGCGCTGCCCTGCGTGACGGGCCGGGTCTGCCCCCAGGAAACCCAGTGCGAGGGCGTCTGCCTCCGGGGCAAGAAGGGCAAGCCGGTCGCGATCGGCTACCTCGAGCGCTACGTGGCCGACTGGGCCCAGCAGCACGCCGGGGAGCTGCCGCATCTGCGGCCGGGTCCGACCGGCCGGACGGTGGCGATCATCGGCTCGGGCCCGGCCGGCCTGACCGCCGCCGGCGAGCTCGTCAAGCGCGGCCACGAGGTGACGATCTTCGAGGCGTTCCATGCCGCCGGGGGCGTCCTGGTCTACGGCATTCCCGAGTTCCGGCTCCCGAAGGACATCGTCCAGGCCGAGGTCGACCGGCTCAAGGAAGCCGGGGTGAAGATCGAGCTGAACGCGATCGTGGGCAAGACGTACACCCTGCCCGAGCTGCGAGCGCAGTTCGACGCCGTCTTCATCGCCGTCGGGGCGGGCCTGCCGGTGTTCATGAACATCCCGGGCGAGAACCTCAAGGGCGTCTACTCGGCCAACGAGTACCTGACCCGGGTGAACCTGATGGGCGCCTGGAACCCCGACTCGGACACGCCGGTCCTCCACGGCCAGCGGGTCGTCGTCGTGGGCGGCGGGAACGTGGCCATGGACGCCGTCCGGACCGCCCGCCGGCTCGGGGCCGCCGAGGCGGTGATCGCCTACCGACGCGGCCGCGAGGAGCTCCCGGCGCGGGCCGAGGAGGTCCACCACGCCGAGCAGGAAGGCGTCCGGTTCGAGTTCCAGGTCGCCCCGGTCGCGGTCGTCGGCGACGAGGGTGGCTGGGTGACCGGCCTGCGCTGCGTCCGCATGGAGCTCGGCGAGCCCGACGAGTCGGGGCGGCGGCGACCGGTGGTGATCCCGGGCTCCGAGTTCGTCCTCCCGGCCGACATGGTGATCGTCGCGATCGGGACCCGCTCGAACCCGCTCCTCACCTCCACGGCACCGGATCTGAAGATCAACCAGTGGGGCTACATCGAGACCGACGAGTTCGGCATGACCTCGATGCCGGGCGTCTTCGCCGGCGGCGACATCGTCCGCGGCGCGGCGACGGTGATCCTCGCCATGGGCGACGGCAAGCGTGCCGCCGCGGCGATGAACTCGTACCTCTCCGGCGTCTGGCCGCCACCGCCCGAGCCGGAACCGGAGCGGGAGCCGGCGCCGAAGAGACACGCCACGCTGGCCGCGAAGGCGGCCTCAGCGACCTAGCCTTGTCTCAGCCCTTCGCGAGCGGATGGCGCCAGCGAAGGCCAGGGAAGCGGCTGAAATCGCGATCGGTGGTGATCCACTCGCTGCCGGACTCGATCGCCAACGCCGCGAGATAGGCATCCGCCACCAGGTTGCCCTTGGTGCCGGCGCCCAGACAGAGGCGCTCGAAGATCTGCCAGTGACGAGGGCCGGGCGAGACGATCACGGCGGACGGCTGGGCACGGAGCGCGGCGGCGAACTCGAGGGCACGTTCGATGGGCGCGGGCGGCGAGAAGACGCGCGGGTGCGTCGCCACCCGGACGAACCCGCTCAGGACGAGCTCCGAGAGCCCGATCGGCTCGTCTGACTCGACGGCCGCCGTCAGCCAGGCCCGGAAGCGTTGGTGGTCCGGAGCGCCCTCGTGGTAGGCGTAGACGAGGACGTTGACGTCGGGCAGGATCAGGCGTCGGTCCCTTCCATCCGCTCGAGCAGCGCCGCACTGTCGTCGAGGTCCACCCCGGGCAGGAGCCGGCTGCCGGGGAAGGTCGGAAGCTCGACCCGGCGGGCACCAGCGTCAGGCGGGCGGCGAGAGAGAGACTCGCGCAGGGCGTCCTCGACGACGGCATTGAGCGTCCGCCCCGAGGCGGCTGCTCGCGCCTTGGCCTCGGCCAGCAGCCGATCGTCGATCTTGATCGTGGT
>CAYMBB010000052.1:5400-11692 GCA_964388515.1 uncultured Anaerolineaceae bacterium | reverse complement strand
CGGCCGGGTCCGCCTTCCCGGCGAGGAGCGCCCGGTAGGCAGCCGCCTCGCCGCCGAGCTCGCGCGCCAGGAACTCGGCCGCGGCCGACGGGTCGACGACCTCGGCCGGGTGGGCGACGAGCGAGTCGCCGGTCCCGGCGCCGGTCAGCCCGGAGATCGAGCGGAGGGCGACCCGCCCGAGCTCGGCACCGGTCGCGCCGTCGAGCGAGACGAGCTGGTCGCGCCGGGCGGCGGCCATGACGGAGCGCCCGTCGTCGGGGGCGTAGAGGCGGGTGACAGGCGCCCCGATCGTGGCGAACGGGACCAGCCGGTCGGCCGGCAGCGCCTGCGGGACGGGCGGGCCGGGCCGGAGGCTGTCGAACGTGGCCGCGGTGTCGACGACCTCGACCGTGCCGCTCTCGGTCCCCACGAACAGCCGGTGACCGGCGCGGTCGAGCCCGAGCGAGATCGCCCCGGGCAGCGGCAGCGTCGCCACGAGCGCCCGGCTGGCGAGATCCCAGGCGCGGACCTCGGCACCGGTGGCGACGTAGAGGCGATCGCCCGCCCGGGCGCGGGGGAGGCGGGGGTCGTCCCAGCGCGGCTCGACGAGCGCGTCGCGAACGGGGACGCCGAGCTCGCTGCGGGCGGTCACCCGGTCGTTGCCGAAGGCGACGATCCCGGCCGCGATCGCGTACTTGGCCAGGTGCGGGTGCGTCCACTCGTAGATCGCGTGCGGCTCGCCGTAGCGCCAGAACTGGAGGAACTCGGTCGCCGTCCGGGCGTGGTAGACCTCGTCGAAGTGCATCTGGTACGGCTCCTCGAGCCGGTACATCCGTCCGGCCAGGACCGCGATCGCGAGGACGACGACGACCCACAGGTCGAGGCGGTCGAGCCGGCCCCCGCCTTCGCCGTGGAGCAGGCGGGAACGATCGGGCCGGACCGGGCGACCGAGGAGTCGGCGGAGCAGCGTCGCGCCCGCCGGCGGGCCGGGCGGTCGGTCGGACGCGCCCGGGTCAGGCCGTGGTCCGGACCGGGCGAGCGCGGACTCGCCGACCGCGAGTGGCCGTGGTCTGGCCGGCGCCGCGGACTCGGGCGGGACGGGCTCGGGCGGGACGGGCTCGAGGCCCGCCTCCTCCACCTCGGCAGCGAGCCGCTCGATCGCCGGCCGGCGCAGCTGCAGGAACATCCAGCCGAAGACCACCAGGTGGGTGAGCGCGATCGCGGCCACGCCGCCGGGTGAGCGGATCGCCGGCCCGATCCCGAGCCAGTCCGCAACTCCCGGGTTGTCCGGGTAGAGCGTCGTGAGCACGACGTACAGGTTGAGGAAGTTGGCGGTCGTGATCGCCGCACAGGGCAGCCGCCAGCGGGCCGAGAGCGCGACGAGGATCGCGCCCAGCGGCAGGAACGGGTAGAGGTAGCGCTCGTGGACGCGGGTCGGGACGACGAAGAAGGCGACCGCCATGACCGCCAGCCCGACGAGGATCGTCAGGCGGTCGGGGCGCCGCGCGACGACGAGGCAGATTGCGCCGATGGCGAGCAGCAGGAGCGCCGTGCCCACGACGAGCGCGGGCAGCGGTCCGAAGTACCAGGCCGGCTGGCCGGCGGTGACGGTCGCGTCGTTGATCCACGTCCCGCTGGCGGCGATGCCGTTGCCGTTCAGCTCGAGCAGCGCCCACGGGTTGTAGGCGTTCACGGTCAGGTACGGATAACCGGCCGCGGCCCGGACGACCTGTCCGATCAGCCCGACGAGCGAGAGCCCGAACGGCGCACTGAGCGCGCCAGCCACGGCCAGGGCGGTGACCGTGCTCGTGACCAGCCGGCCCGGCGCGCGGCGATCGACGAGCCAGCGCCGGACGAGGACCGCGGCCAGGATCGGGATCAGGATGCCGAGCTGCGGTTTCGTCACCGCCGCGATCGTCGCCCAGGCCGTCGCCCGCTCGGGCTGGTCGCGCCAGAGCGCCCGCAGGCCGAGCAGCAGGAAGACGACGCCGACCGAGTCGACCTGGCCCCAGACGACGCTGTCGAACCAGGTGATCGGCAGGGCGAGGAAGACCGCCGCGCCAAGCAGGGCCCGCCGGCGCGAGCCGCCCAGCTCGAGGATCATCGAGTGGATCAGGTACCCGACCGCGAGGTCGGCCAGGATCGCGGGCGCCTTGATCAGATCGCCGATCCCGCCCAGCGCCTGGCCGGCGATCCCGACCAGCCAGAGGAGGTAGAGGTAGCCCGGCGTGTAGTCGGCGAAGAAGCCCCGCTCGTAGAAGCCGAACGGGCCGTTCCGGGCGAGGTCGGTCGCCCAGAAGCGGAAGGCGTTCAGGTCGACGCCAAACCCGGAACCCGGGAGCAGGTATGCGATGATGACGCGGAGGGCGAGCCCGAGCGCGAGGAGGATGACGATCGCGCTGGCGGTGCCCCGCGTCGTGGACGTCCGCGCTGGCGCTCTCGCGCCCCGGTCGGGCTCGCCCGCGGCGGGGTCAGTCAACGAAGGTCGGCCTCCTGCACGAGCGCTGAGGTGGAGCGGAGTATATCGCAGGGTAGCCCCGCAGCAGGCAGGACGCCGCCCGGGCGGGACCAGGGGTGGCGGTCCGGCCGGGTCGCCCTGGTCGGTCTGGCGCTCGTCCTCGCCGTGCTCGCGGTCTACCTCGCGAGCAACCCGAACCGGACGAGCCCGTACAACCACTTCGTCCGCCAGGCTGCGGCCTGGCTCGAGGGAGAGGCGGCGATCCGGCTGCCCGACGAGTCGGCGCCCGATGCCCCGGCGAACGGCTACTTCCAGGACACCCTGCCGGTCCTCGGCCCGAACGGTGAGCCGACAGGCCGGGCGCTCCTCCCGTTCCCGCCCCTGCCCGCGCTCGTCCTGCTGCCGTTCGTGGCGCTCTGGGGCCTGGCCACGAACGCCCAGGTCCTGGCCGCGATCCTGGGCGCGCTCGCCGTCGGGGCGGCCTGGTGGATGGTCGGCCGTCTGCCGGTCCGGCCCCGGTCACGGATCGCGGCGACGCTCTTCTTCGGCCTGGGAACCGTCTTCTGGTATGCGGCGATGCTGGGCACGACGTGGTATCTCGCCCACGTCGTGGCCGCCGGGCTGACGTTCCTCGCCCTCGGCGTCGCCCTGGCAGCCGATCCGGAGGCGGTCGCCGTGCCGCCGCGCCGCGGGCGCGGTCTCCTCGATCCCCGCCAGTTCGTGGCCGGGTTCCTGCTCGGTCTCGCCGCCACCGCCCGCCTGACCGTCGTCTTCGGGGCGCCCTTCCTCGTCCTCGTCGGCGGCGGCTCGTGGCGGCGGCGCGGGGTCTCGGCCGCGCTCGGGGCGGCCCTCCCCCTGCTCGCCTTGGCCGGCTACAACCTGGCGACCACCGGCCAGGTCTTCCATCCCGGCTACGAGTACCAGTACCGGCTCGAGGCCTCGAGCTACACGTTCCTCGGCTACAACCCCGCCTGGGCAATCGAGGATCTGCGGTACCTGCCCCAGAACCTTGCCCTGATGCTCGGTGGCCTGCCGGACATCCTGCCGGCCTGCCCGCCCGGCGCCGCCCGCGGGCTGTTCGATGCCGCCTGTCCGTATCTCGTCCCGAACCCGATCGGGATGAGCCTGCTCCTGACGAGCCCCGGCTGGCTGCTGGCGCTCGCGGCCCTCCGCGACTACGGTCGCTCCCGGATCGTCACCGGCGCGGTGATCGCGGTCGTCCTGATCGCCGTCGTCAACCTGATGCACTTCAGCCAGGGCTGGGTCCAGTTCGGCTACCGGTTCAGCAACGACTTCGCCCCGTTCGGCCTGCTCCTGGTGGCGCTCGGCATCGAGCGGTTGATCGAGCGGCGGTGGTGGCTGGTCGGGGCCCTGGTCGCGCTGTCGGTGCTCGTCAACGCCTGGGGCGTCGCCTGGGGCGTCATCCTCGGCTGGTGAACGGCGCACCGCTCGCCGGCCGCCCGTCGACCGGACCGGGACCGGTCGGGCTTCGGCTGGCCGCGGCGATCGCGGCGGTCGTCACCTTCGGGCTCGCCCGGGCCACCCTCCTGCCCGGGGTCGCCTTCTGGGACACCGGCGAGTTCCAGACCGTCGGCCCGGTCCTGGGCACCGCCCATCCGACCGGCTACCCGGCCTACGTCATCCTCGGCTGGCTCGCCTCGATCGTCCTTGCACCATTCGGCGAACCGGCCTTCCGGATGAACCTGCTGGCAGCGGTCCTGGCCGCGATCACGGCCGCGCTGGTCGTCGTCGTCACCGCCCAGCTGACCCGCCGCCCGCTCCTCGCCCTCGCCACGGGCCTCGTCTTCGGGACGCTCCCGGTCTCCTGGCGGCTGGCCACCCATGCCGATCCCCACGGCTTCCACGTCGCGCTCGTGGCGCTCCTGTTCGTCCTCCTCCTCGGCTGGCGGCGGCGGCGAACGGATCGCTGGCTCCTCGGCGCGGCGGTGGTGGCCGGGGTCGCGGCCGCCAACCACTCGCTGACCGTCTTCCTCGTCCCGGGCGTGGCGCTGTTCGTCGTCGCGGTCGAGCCCCGAATCCTCGAGCCGGGACGGCGCCGGGTCCTCGTCCGCGGCCTGCTCGTCGCGGCGCTGACCACCGGCCTCCTCTATCTCGAGCTCCCGCTCCGGGCGGGCCCGTTCCGCGCCCCGCTCGTCTACGGCTCGCCGGACACGTTCGACGGCTTCTGGTACGTCGTCCTCGGTCTCCAGTTCTCCGGTCTCGTCGATCCGTTCGGCAACCTCGGCGCGAAGTTCGGCGACCTCGTCGCGGTCGCCACCGGCCAGCTCGGGCCGCTCGCCCTGCTCATCCCCGCGGGTCTCCTGGCCACGGCGATCCGCCGGCCGCACTACGCCCTGCTGACGGCCCCGCCGGTCATCCTGACCAGCTGGTTCGCCGCCTCGTACGTGAACGCCGAGATCGACCGCTACTACCTCGGGCCGGCCCTGATCGCGCTCACCTGGGTCGCCATCCTCGTCGACGGCCTGCTCGAGGCGGCCGGCGGGTGGGCGCTGCGGATCGACCGGTGGTCGACGCCAGCCCGCGGGTGGGCGCTGCGGATCGGCCGATGGGCGGGCGGCGCGAGGAAGGGCCGCTCCCCGGGGCGCACGCTCGGCCTCGAGGTTCTCGCCGCCTCCCTCCTCGTCGCCCCGACGCTGGTGGCAATGCCCACGCGCTGGGCGCTCGTCGACCGGAGCTCGGACCGGCAGGCTGCCGACTGGCTCGACCAGACCCTCGCCCAGCTCCAGCCGGGCGCCGTCGTCGTAAGCTGGTGGGACTTCTCGACGCCGCTCTGGTACGCCCAGCTGTCCCAGGGGCGACGACCGGACATCCGGATCGTCGACGATCGGACCCGGCTCGACGAACAGCTCGGAGGAGTCAGCGACGTGATCGACGCGAACCTCGGGCGGCGGCCCGTCTACCTGATCCGGCCGCCGGCCGAGCTGGCCGCGCTCGCCGGGCGCTACCGGCTGGAGCTGCTCGCCGGGTCGACGTTCCAGCAGCTCGTCCGCGTCATCGGCCCGGCCGGGGCCACGACGGGGGCCGGGTCGTGACCGCCGCGGCACCGGCACCCGACAGCGGGCCGGCACCCGACAGCGGGCCGGCACCCTCCGCGGCACCGGCCCGCGTCGCCCGCCTCTCGTACTTCTTCCCGGCCCACAACGAGGCGGCGAACCTCGAGGGACTCGTGGCGGAGGCGCTGACCACGCTCCCCGACCTGGCCGACACGTTCGAGATCATCGTCGTCGACGACGGCTCCCGCGACGCCACGCCCGCGATCGCCGACCGCCTCGCAGCCGATCATCCGGATCTCGTCCGGGTGATCCACCACCCGACGAACCGCGGCTACGGCGCCGCCCTCCGCTCCGGCTTGCGGGCCGCCCGCTTCGACCTCATCGGGTTCACCGACGGTGATCGGCAGTTCCGGGTCGCCGACCTCGCCCGCCTGCTCGCGCGCCTGGCCGCCCCCGACCGACCGGACGTCGTCGTCGGTTACCGGATTCGGCGGGCGGATCCGCCGATCCGGACGCTCTACGCCCGCCTGTACCGGCTGGCCAACCTCGTCTTCTTCGGGCTCCGCGTGCGCGACGTCGACTGCGCCTGCAAGCTCTTCCGGCGCGAGGCGCTCGAGGGGGTCCGGGTCGAGTCGGGTGGGGCGTTCTTCTCGGCCGAGCTGCTGATCAAGCTCCAGGCGCGCGGGCGGCGGATCGTCGAGGTCGGCGTGCCGCACTACCCGCGCACGGCCGGCTCGCCGACCGGCGCCAGGCTGTCGGTGATCCGGCGGGCGGTCAGGGATTTCTGGTCACTCCGGCTGCGAATGTGGGCGAACCACCGCCGGGCCCTGGAGCGCGGCGA
>CAYMBB010000052.1:0-5300 GCA_964388515.1 uncultured Anaerolineaceae bacterium | reverse complement strand
TCCGGGCCGGGGCCCTCGCGCTGCTCGCCCTCGAGGTCGATGTCGAGCGAGTTGACGAAGTCGCGGAAGACCTCGAGGCGCTCATCGGGCAGCCGCTCACCGGTCGTCTCGAGCTCCTCGCCACTCGCCGGCTCGGGCTCGACGCCAGCCCGCTCCAGGACCGCGGGCGCGGCGAAGATGCGGACGTTCGAGCGGACGGCGAGCGCCAGCGCGTCCGAGGGACGGGAGTCGATCTCGTACTCGCGGCCGCCCGACTCGAGGTAGAGACGGGCGTGGAACGTCTCGTCGGCGAGGTCGGCGATGACGACCCGGCGGATCGCCACCCCGAGCTCCCGGAGCGTGGCGGCGAAGACATCGTGGGTGAGCGGCCGCTCCGGGGTCAGGCCCTGGAGCTTCATCGCGATCGCGTTCGCCTCCCAGGGGCCGATCCAGATCGGCAGGTAGCGCTCGCGGTCGAGCTCCTTGAGGATGACCACGTGCTGGCTCGAAAGCATGTGGACGCGGACGCTCTCGACCGCCATCTCGATCAACCCGAGCTCGAACGGGTTCCCGGACATGGCCCGATTATCCCACGCCCCACGGTCCGCCCGGTCGCGACCCCCGGCCCCCCGCGTCGCGCAGGAGGAGACCGATCAGCGCCCCGGCGACGAAACCGCCGATGTGGGCGAAGATCGCGACCCCGCCCTCCGCCGCGGTCGGCACACCGAGCGAGGCGAAGCCGAGCGTGAACTGGAGCACGAACCAGAAGCCGAGGACGACGAGGGCGGGCAGGCGGACCGGGAGGAGGAAGAAGCCGACCGGAACGATCGTGACCACCGTCGCGCCCGGCCAGAGGACGAGGTAGGCGCCGAGCACGGCCGCGATCGCCCCGGAGGCGCCCACGAGCGGCACGTTCGAGCGCGGATCGATCGCCGTCTGGGCGAGGGCCGCCACGAGGCCGCCGAACAGGTAGAAGAGGAGGAAGCCGAGCCGCCCGAGCCGGTCCTCGACGTTGTTGCCGAAGATCCACAGGTAGAGCATGTTGCCCAGCAGGTGCGCCCAGCCGGCGTGGATGAAGAGGCTCGAGAAGACGGTCAGCCAGGTCGGGGAGAGGAGGTCGGCCCTGGCCAGGGCGGCCGAGACCTCGCGCGGGACGACACCCCAGAGGGCGATGAAGCGCCCTACCGCCTCGGTCCCGCCGGTCGACTGGAGGCGAAGCTCGTACAGGAAGACCAGGACGGTCACCGCGATCAGCCCGTACGTGACGACGGCCGTTCGGCGGGTCGGGTTCGCGTCCCCGATCGGGATCACGGCGCGACGCTCGGGCGGGCCGACCGGGACGGCTCTGCCGACGGCAGGGTCGATGACGAAGAGGCCGAAGAGCCGGCCGGCCCGGAGGCTGGCGAGCTGCCCGGCGAGGGGGACGGCGGCGAGGTCGGCGCCGGCTGGAGGACAGCCGTCATCAGCCGGTCGCGCTCGATCCACCAGAGCCTGGCCGGCTCCCCGGCCGCGCCGGGCAGGACCGCCATCCCGCGCACGTCGGCCCAGCCCGGGTCGCCGCCGGCCAGGCGGTACTGCTCACGGAACTCGCCGCTCGCCTTGTCGAGCGCGATCACCCGGGCGTTCGCGCTGTCCCAGGCGTACAGGAGGCCCTCGCGGGCGGCGCTGGCCGAGGCGACCAGGCGGTACTGCGGGGCCGGCCGGAGGATCTCGTCGCCCGGGTCGCCCGCCTTCCAGTCGCCGCTCCGCCCGGCCACGAAGCGCTGGACGACCCCGCCGGCGACGAGGAAGACGTCTCCGTCGATGTACAGCGCGGTCGTCTCGCCGACCGCCTGGGCCGTGGCCAGGTAGCCGCTCGGGGCGGCCGGGAAGCCACTGCCGTCGGCGGCCGGCGAGTAGCGCAGGATCTGACGCTCCGAGGGATCGACGACGTACAGGTTGTAGAGGCCCTGCTCGGCGTTGCGGACGAACGTGCCGATGGCCCGGATGTCGGCGCCCCAGGTCGAAGCGCCGTTCACCTTCACCCGGGTCAGGGTCCCCTTCCCCTTCGCGTCGGCCGGGCGCCAGCGCCAGAGGACGTTCTTCGCGTCGAGGACGAGCAGGTCCGGGCCGCCGACGGCCAGGAACCTGGGTTCGGCGACCTTGGTGCCCCGCGCGGCGGTGCCGGCCCGGATGATCGCGACCGCCCGCCTCGCCTTCAGGTCGAGCCGGTAGACGGTCTTCGTCGCTGCGTCGAGGAGGTACGGCACGCCGTCCGGGCCGCGAACGAGCCCGGCCAGGTCGGCCGGCGTCTCCGCGCTGGCGAAGCTGAAGGCGACGACGGGCGCGACCTCGACGACCCGGTAGAGCCGCTCGAGGCCGGTGACCGCCTGCCGGCGCAGCGGCTCGATCGTGGCGGCCGGGATCCCGGCCTCTGCGGCGAGCGCGAGCTGGCGATAGGCGTCGGACAGGAGCTGCTCCGCCTTGGGCGGGTCGTCGACGACGAGGTCGACCCCGTCGCCGAACACCTGCCCGAGGTCGGCCTGTGCCTGCTGGAGCGCCTTCTGGCCCGCCGTCAGCGAGCCGAGCGTCGCCTGTTCGCCCCCGCCGGAGCCGAGGTAGATGGCCACCCCGGCGAGCGCCACCAGGAGGGCCAGGGCGATGATCGCCAGGGCGGCGCGGCGCTGCGCCTCGCGCTTCGTCGAGAGCGGGGTGACCCGGCGGTCGGTCGGGGCACGCCGGGGCATCAGGTCCTGGAGTCGCCAGAGGAGCCGGCTGAGGGCTCCCCCGGCCGCCGAGCGAGCCCGCCGGGCCGAGGCCTGGGCGGCCGCGACGCCGCCCGAGACGCTGTCGGCGAGGGGGATCGGACTTCGCTCGGGGGCGCCCGCCAGCGGCTCGGGCGGGCGGACCGGGACGAGCGTCCGCTGCTTCTGGGTGGCGGCGACCTCGGTCGCCTCGAGCGCGATCGCCCCGTCACTGCCGGTCCCGTCGGCGGCCACGAACCGGTGATGGAGGTGCTCGATCGCCGACTGCGGGCGGAGCGTCACCATCGCCTCGGCCAGCTCGTCGGGCCCGAGGCGGGCGATCAGGTTCGGTGAGACGAGGACGAGCTGGTCGGCGACGGCGATCTCGCCCCGCCAGACCTCCGCTTCGAGCTCGCTCGAGGGCAGGCCGCGCTCGCGGTGGGGATCCGGCAGGGTGGAGAGCCGCCCCTGGCGGATCAGGTAGGCCTCGGCCGGCCCGACGGTCGCGACGTACAGCTCGTTGCCGCGGACGACCGCGACCCCGACCCCGATCGGCCCGTTGCCCCGCTCGTCGAGCTGGACCCCGTAGCGCTCGTGATCATGGACCAGGCGCTTGTTCGCCGCGGCGATCGCCTTGGCCAGGCAGACGCGGATGCCGGCCGACTCGTCGTAGTAGTACTGGTCGCGGATCGTCTCGGCGACCAGCCGGGTCGCCTCCCGGATCCGGGCACCGGGCGCCAGGCAGGTGACGAGCAGGTAGAGGCTGCCCTTCGACCGGGCGACGGCGCCGACGCTGGGCTCGACCACGACGATCCGGTCGGGCGAGTCCGGGAGGCGCCCGGACTCGGGGACGATGCCGAGCCGCACCTGGAGCCGGACCGCCATCAGCCCGGTCCCGTGATCCTGGGGTTGGCGCCTCGGTCGGTCGCCGCGCCGGGGCGGACAGCCACCCGGAGCTCGCGTGCCTCGACGCCGCCCGGCGCGCCGGTGAAGGCGGCCAGCAGCTCTCCGGCTCGGAGCCGGAGCTCCTGGGCGACGATCGGGTGATCGGCCTCGACGACGATCGTCCGACCCTCGAGGCGGACGAGGCGGCTGGCTCCCGCCGCGGCCGGCGCGAGCTCGCCGACGATCGCGTCCCAGGTCGTCGTGGCGCGGGCGAGGCGCAGCTCGTCGGCCAGACCGAGCCGGCGGGCCGCCTCGGGGATCAGGTCGCCGATCCGTTCCATCGGCGCCCGGCGGCCCCTCATCTCGCCTGCGCCGCGAGGCGCGGCCCGAGGAGGCGGGCCCCCTCGTCTCCGGCGCCCGCGTCCGGTCCAGGCGTCACCTCCCAGGCCGTCGCGTGGTCGCGCAGGTCCGGGTCGAGGTCGTCGAGCGTCGTCGTGGTCACGAACGCCTGGGGCAGGGCCGCGATCCGGCGCACGAGGTGGGAGCGCCGGTAGGGATCGAGCTCGCTGAAGACGTCGTCGAGGAGGAGCAGGGGCGGGCGGCCGTCGAGCGCCGTCAGGAGGTCGAGCTCGGCAAGCTTGAAGGCCAGGATGGCGGTCCGCTGCTGGCCACGCGAGGCGAAGCCCGCCAGGTCGCGACCGCTCATCTCGAAGACCAGGTCGTCGCGATGCGGCCCGACCAGCGTCGCTCCGTTCCAGATCTCCTTGTCGGCGGTCTCGGCCAACCGGCGCTCGAGGGCGTCGCGGACCGACTCGCCCGGCAGGGCAGCGGCATTCGTCTCGTACCGCAGCGCCAGGCGGCCGCTCCGCGCCTCGTCCGGGGCAATCTCGGCGTGGGCACGGGCGAGCGGCTCGGCGAGCGCCGCCAGGAGTCGCGCCCGCTCGGTGACGATCGCGGCGCCCGCGTCCAGGAAGGCGCGGTCCCAGAACCGGAGCTCGTCCCGGCCGGCCTGCTCCTCGCGGATCGCCCGGAGCAGGCTGTTGCGGTGCTGGAGCGTCCGCCCGTACGTCGCCAGGTCATGGAGGTGGGTGGGGGTGCGCTGGCCCGCCAGCTGGTCGAGGGCGGCACGACGCAGGCTCGGTGGGCCTGCGATCAGGAGCATCTCCTCGGGCGCGAACAGGACGGTCCGCAGCAGCCCCACCAGGCCGGTCGCCCGGCGAGGCAGACCGTTCACCCGGATCCGCTTGCGCTGGCTGCCGGTACCCTCGCGCAGGAGCGCGACCTCGATCGTCGTCGCTGGCCCGTCGCCCGGACCGACCGAGCCTTCGACCCGGCTGAGCGGTGCCCCCCAGCGGATCAGCTCGGTGTCGCTCGTCGTGCGGTGCGAGTGGCCCCATGCCAGGAGCACGATCGCCTCGAGCAGGCTCGTCTTGCCGGCCGCGTTCGGGCCCCAGATGAGCTGCGGACCGGGGCCGAACGCGGCCTCGAGCGAGGCGTAGCCACGGACATCCCGGAGGCTGACTGAGTGGAGCAGGGGTCGCCCGGGCAGCGCCCGGCCTCCTACGACGTCGTCCGGACGGGCATCACGACGTGGACGTACCGCTCGTCGCCCACGGGCCGGAAGACGCCGGGTGAAAGCGGGCCGTTCAGCTCGATCGCGAACTGCTCGGCGGCCACGTTCTGGAGGACGTCCGTCAGGTAGCGGGCGTTGAA
>CAYMBB010000051.1:0-11761 GCA_964388515.1 uncultured Anaerolineaceae bacterium | reverse complement strand
CGCCAGAGTCAGCTTATCGATTGGCTGCCCGCCAGCTCAGGCGGCCGGGTCGTGGACGCAGCCCGTCTTGGGATGTCGCCGATCGGTCAACGGTGTCGTACGCAGGTCGAGAGGGGACCGGGCCGAGCTGTGGATGGGCCAAGGGTCAGAGGACGCAGGCTGTGTTGTCAACGCCGAACGATGGGGTCTGTCGAACGGTGGGGTCACTACGAGCGCCAGGCGATCGAGCTGCGTAACCAGCGGTCCGCCCCGGTGACCTCGATCTCCAGATGCAAGGAGGCCGGGGCATCCAGGTTGGTCGCGGCGGTCTGTCACCGGTCGAGCCCTCGACCATGTCTACAAGACGCTCCAGGAAACCGAGCCGGACCTCCGGCTCGCCGCGTTCGTGTCCGCCTCCGGGTCGGCCGGGACACTCGCCGCAGGCGACTACCTCAAGGAGCGGCACGGAGCGAAGATCGTGGCGGTCGAGGCCCTTGAGTGCCCCACGCTCCTGCTGAACGGATTTGGCGAGCACAACATCCAGGGCATCGGCGACAAGCACGTTCCCCTCATCCACAACGTGTTCAACACCGACCTCGTGGCCGCCGTCTCCGACCAGGCCACCGACGAGCTGAACCTTCTCTTCAACTCGGCGCCAGGGCGCCGGTACCTCGTCGCCGAGGCCGGAGTGCCGGAAGACGTCGTCGATGCCCTGGATCTGTTCGGCCTATCGAGCCTCTGCAACGTCGTCGGAGCGATCAAGACGGCGAAGCACTACCGGCTGGGCGAGAACGACGTCGTGATGACGGTCGCTACGGATGGGGCGGCGATGTACCGGAGCGAAGTCCCGAAGGCGCTGGCGAAGTACGTCGGCGGGGACGTCTCGGATCGCGATGCGGCGCGGATCATGGGTCAGCACCTCCTCGGCGCCGACGGTTCCTACGTGCTCGAGCTCACGCGGGCGGACCAGACGGGGATCTTCAACCTCGGCTACTTCACCTGGGTGGAGCAGCGCGGTGTGAGCCTCGATGCGTTCATGGTCCGGGCCACGCAGCAGTTCTGGCGGGCGCTCCGGAGCGCGCTCGAGCAGTGGGACGGATGGATCGATGAGCTCAACGGGGCAGTCGGCGCGATGTGTCGCTCGTGAGCGAATATCAAGCGACGATGTAGGCTGAGCGATCCAGGGTGTCGACGGCACGCCCCTCGATGGCCGGACGCTCCTCGGCTGGAACCCCGAGGGATTCGTCGACGACGAGGTCCCGGCGATTCGGGTCGACAGCCCCTCGCCCTCGAGTGAATTGAACGCCTCAGCGGCCCGACGGAGGCTCGCGATCGCCGTTGCCTTCAACAGTCGAGTTTCTCGGTGCATCGGCCGTCTGCCAGGTCACGATGGGAGTCAGCCGAGGATGCCGGCGTCACCCTGGCACCCCCCGTCACGCCGTGACGACCTGAAAGCACACGAGGTGGGCGTCGTCAGCTCCGATCGCGGGTTCGACGGTGCGGGGATCCTCGGCGCGCGCAGCCCTTCGCCCTCGACATAGGCGACGATCTGCGCGGTCTTCGCCGAGCTCGACGCCTCGGGGTGGTCGAGAATGCGCCGGAGCTGGTAGCCGATGGCCACCTCCGCCGCGGAGAGCGACGGATCGCTGCGCAGCAGGAGCGTGCCGTCGAGGCGCGCCTCCGCGGCGACGGCGGCACGGTCGATCCGGAGCAACCCCTGCCTCGTCACCCGCAGGAAGCGCCGATAGCCCGGCTTCTCGCGCAGGCGGCAGGCGAGGTCTGCGCGCACGGCCGCTGACGCCCCGTCGGAGCCGGCGATGGCGGCTTCGAGCTGGTCGTAGCCGGTATCTCCGATCAGGTGCTTGCGGCAGCCGGCGCAGTGGAGCGTGTCGAGGGCGTAGGGTCGACGAGGGTCGGCGGGTCTCCCGGTGTTGGTGGCCCGGCGAGCCCGGCGGCTCCGGGCAGACTCCCAGAGCTCGATGGGGGACGATCGGCTCCCAGTGCGCCGGAGCTCCGTCTCGGAGTCGACCGACGTACGGTGGCGAGGTCAGGATGCTTCGGACGGTGAAGAGCGGGAGCCCCACCAAGCTCGCGGCCTCCCGGTTCGGGAGTCCGAGGCAGACGGCTCGAAGACACGCCGGACGAGCGGGAGCTTGGCCGGATCGGGCTCGACGAGCTTGTCGGGATCACGCCGGAAGCCGAACGGCGGATGGTCGCCCGGGTCGCGCTTCGTGGTGAGCTTCGCGGCGAGACCTTCGCCCACCTGCCGGCGATGCTTGCGCAACCACGAGTCGGCGGCCTTCGCCTCGTCGACGAGCTGGTCCCAGTGGCGATCGGCCGACGAGAGGATCTCGTCGTCGCAGAAGTACACCGGGACGCCGGCCGGGTGGAGGACGTCTTCAAGGAGTTCCAGGGTCCGGCGGACGTTCCGCTGCCCGCGGGAGACGTAGCCGACGAGGAGGACGTCGAACTCGCCCCCGCCCCCCTGCGCGGCGCCGAGCATCGCGGCTATCTCCGCTGACCGGTACACGGTTCGCCCGGAGTGGGCCGCGCGCCAGACGAGTCCGGGTCGAGCGGGCCAACCGGACCCGCACCGAGGAGTTCCACGAGGTCACCGACGCCGAGCCCGACCTCGCCTCCCTCACCCCGGCCCTTCGGACGTGGGAGGACACGTACAACCGGGTCCATCCCCACCAGTCCCTCGGTCACCTCACCCCTGCCGGGTACCTCGCGTTCCTGGGGATCGATGTGTCGTGGACGTGCTGGATGAGTACACCCGCTTGACAACGCCGCCAACAGTTAGGTAATGTGCCTAACCAATTCAGGACGGCGCGGGCGCCCTACGTCCTGGCGCCGAATCCAGGCACGCGTGCTCTCTCACGGGGAGGTAGATCGCCTCATGCTTCGCCCCAGCGCCTGGCGTCGTGATCCGCTGCCCAGTCTCGGCCGCGCCGTGAGCGAAGCACGGGTGATGGATCTCCTCCATCGTGGTCCCGCGTCGCGTGCCGCGATCAGCCGCGCGACGGGTCTCTCGAAGCCGACGGTGTCCGCCGTCGTTCGGGACCTCGAGGAGGCCGGCCTCGTCCGCCTGGGTGGCCGAGCGTCCGGCGGCGTCGGCCGATCGTCCACGCTCTACGAGGTGAATCCGTCCGCGGCATACGGGCTCGGGTTCGACATCGGCGGCACGAGTCTCCGCGCGGCGCTGGTTGACCTGTTCGGCACCTCCCTCGCCGAGGTGAACGAGCCCACCCGCCATGAGCGACGCGCCGAGCTCCTCGCACAGGTCGCCGACGTGTACGAGCGACTGCTGCGCGAGGCGGGCGTGGCTCGGGCCGATGTGCGCGCGGCCGGGATCAGCGTGCCGGGCGTGATCCATCCCGAGACCGACGTGATCACCGCCGCCTACAACGTGCCGGCACTGACCGACGCACATCCCCACCGGGATTTCACGGACGCGCTCGGTCTGCCGGTGCTCATCGCGAACGACGTCAACCTGGCGGCCGCGGGCGAGCAATGGCGCGGATCGGCGGCCGGCAGCTCGAACTTCGTCGCGCTCTCGATCGGCACGGGAATCGGCGTCGGAATTGTCGCGGACGGCGCGATCTACGTCGGCGCTCGAGGTGCGGCGGGCGAGATCGGCCTGCTCCCGCTCGCCCCCGGCCCGATCGACTTCTCGCGGACCGTGGGTGGGCCGTTCGAGGATGCGGCGTCCGGTCCGGCCGCGTTGGCCCGCCTCAGGGCGGCCGTGGCGAGCGCGCCGCGAACGTCGCTCACTGCCGATGCGACGTTGCCCGAGCTGTTCGATGCGGCCGCCGCAGGGGACCCTCTCGCCGTCGAGCTGGTCGAGCAGGAGGCGCGACTCCTCGCGTTCGGCATCGCGGCGATCGTGGAGCTCATCGATCCGGCACTGATCGTCCTGGGGGGCGGCCTCGGCGCGAACCCCGCGCTCCTGGAGCCCGTGCGTCGCCACGTGGCCGCGATCGTCGTCGAGCCACCCGACATCGTCACCACGTCTCTCGGGGGGCGGGCGTCGCTGATGGGCGCGGTGGCGGTGGCGCTCAATGCCGTGCGCGATCAACTGCTGCGGGAGGTGCGGCGGGTACGCGCCGGACGCGACGGGCAGGGCCGGGGCGACGCGGGGCTCATGGTGGGCACGATTGGGCCGCGGCAACGCGGGCAGGGGACGGAGGTGGCGTGAGCCACCCAACGGTGAGGAGGCACGGTTCATGAATCCGATCGTCAGGCGGCTCGCGATCATCGCGGCCGCGTCCGCCGTCGCTGTCGGGGCGTGCAGCGGATCGGCGGGCTCCAGCCCGACCCCGGCCGGCAACACCGCACCCGGCGGCACGACCGCCGCATGCGACATGAGCGCGAAGACCGTCGGCCCGAACGGAGAACCGTCGACCCCGGCCGAGCAGGTCTCGCTGACCGACGTGGAGGCGGCCAAGGTCAAGGGCATGAACCTGAAGATGGCCATGCTCTGGGCCGGCGCGGGTCCCTGGTACAACGCGCTGACCGCGGGCGCGACCGACGAGGCGAAGCGCCTCGGCATCGCGATCGCCGCGACGGCCGAGGCGAACTTTGATCCGGCCAAGCAAGCAACGGACGTCGAGACGGCGATGGCCCTCAACCCCGACATCGTCCTCACGCTCGTCGTCGACCCGACGTCCGGCGCCCAGGCGTTCAAGCCCGTCGTCGACGCGAAGAAGGCGCTCGTCTTCGTCGACAACGGCGCCGACGGCTACAAGGCGGGCGATCAGTACGTGAGCGTCGTGACGGGGGATCACCTCGGGCTCGGTCGCGCCGACGCTGACCTCATGAACAAGGCGCTCGGCGGATCCGGGGCGATCGGCTACATCTTCCATGACGCGGTCTTCTACGTGACGAACAACCGCGACCGCGAGTTCAAGCGCGTCGTCGAGTGCCAGTACCCCAACATCAAGATCGTCGCCGAGCAGGGTTTCACCGAGGAGGGCAAGACCGAGGCGATCGCCTCGGCCATGCTCACCCAGCATCCCGAGATCCGGGCGATCTACGTCGCCTGGGACACTGCGGCCGAGGGGGTGGTCGCCGCGATTCGCGCCGCCGGCCGCACCGACGTGAAGGTGATCACGATCGACCTCGGTGCGACCAACGACCTCGACATGGCCCAGGGCGGGATCGTCTACGGCAAGGTCGCCGATCGACCCTACGAGGAGGGCCAGAAGATGGTCGACCTCGCGGCCTACAAGATCCTCGGCAAGACGGCACCGCCGTTCGTCACGGTGCCCACCGTCGTCGCGACCAGGGACACCCTCGTCGACGCGTACTGGCAGTCGTTCGGCTCGCAGCCGCCCGCCGACGTGCTCAAGGCGCTCGGCAAGTAGGGGCCTCCCCCCACCCCACGAGAAAGAAGAAGGCGAGGAACGTGCAGGCGCCCTGGTTGACCCGGCTCCGGTCCTTCGACTTCCGCAACTATGTCGTCTACCTGAGCTTCCTCGTCATCCTCGCCTTCTTCTCGGTCGTCCTGTTCGATCGGGGATTCCTCTCCCCCGACAACTTCATGAACATCCTGCGCCAGACCGCGATGGTGTCGGTCATGGC
This sequence comes from uncultured Anaerolineaceae bacterium, assembly GCA_964388515.1. GTDB lineage: Bacteria > Chloroflexota > Limnocylindria > Limnocylindrales > CSP1-4 > JAKAHU01. The sequence goes on along the minus strand of CAYMBB010000051.1, from coordinate 6,199 downwards.
GATCGGGATGGCGTTCACCCTGTCGGCCGGCGAGATCGACCTCTCGATCAGCAGCACCGTCGCCCTGGCCGCACTCGTGGGCGCCATCGTCGTGCAGCAGACGAACCCGCTGTTCGCGATCCTCGCGGCGCTCGGCGTCGGGCTCGGCGTCGGCCTCGCGAACGGACTGCTGGTCACCAAGCTGCGCATCCCGGCCTTCCTCGTGACGCTCGGTTCGGCGGGGATCGTGAGTGGGCTGGCGCGCGAGATCACGAACCTGCAGGCTGTCCCGATCACCGACCAGTCGTTCAACTTCATCTTCGGGTCGGGCGATCTGGGCCCGATCTCGATGCTGTTCGTGTGGACCACGATCCTGCTCGTGGTCGGCCACGTCGTCTACCGCAAGACGCCGTTCGGGCGCGCTGTCCTGGCCACCGGCGGCAACCGCGCCGCCGCGCGGTTCTCGGGCGTGCCCGTCGAGCGGATCCGGATCGCCGTGCTCGTGATCAGTGCCATGGCGGCCGCCTTCGCGGGCCTGCTCTACGCCGGGCGGCTCCATGGGGCGCGCTACACCCTCGGCGAGCAGGATCTGCTCACGGTGATCGCCGCCGTCATCATCGGCGGCACCTCGCTGTTCGGCGGCCGAGGCTCGATCGTGGGCGCGGTCGTCGGCTCGATCATCATGGGGATGCTCAACAACGGGCTCATCCTCATGGGCCTGAGCGTCTCCGAGCAGATGATCGCCCGCGGGATCATCATCATCGTCGCGGTCTCGCTCAGCCTGCGTGAGGCGAGCGATGCGTAGGCAGGCGGCACTCCCGGCGCGAGCCGTGCGCCGAACGAACCGTTCCCGCCCGATCCGGCTCACCGCATCGCGAACGACCGCGGGCAGCCGACGAGCGGCGTCACCGCCGGCTCCGTCGTCCATCGCCGGAGCCCCTGGACCCACGGAGCGGCACGATGTTCCTTGATCTCGTCGCGCGGCGGAATCCGCGCCTGATCGAAGCCGCGATCGAGCTCCACCAGGCCGGCCGCATTCCCGCCGGCAGCTACGTCCTCGACGTCGACGCGATGGCGGCCAATGCGCGCACCTTCATGGCCGAGGCGAACCGGCTCGGCCTGACGGTGTTCGCGATGACGAAGCAGTTCGGGCGAAACCCCGCGCTGATGGACGCGCTCGCGGCCGCCGGCATGGACCGGTTCGTCGCCGTCGACATGGCGTGTGCACGCCGGATCCACGGCACCGGTCATCGCGTCAGCCACATCGGCCACCTCGTCCAGGTGCCACGCGCGGAGGCTGGGGCTGCGACGGCACTGACGCCCGAGTTCTGGACCGTCTTCAGCGACGAGAAGGCGGCGGAGGCGGGCGACGCGACCGTGGCCCAGTCCGGCGGCGGGCGACGCCAGGCGATGCTGGCCCGCATCCACGCCCCCGGCGACATCTTCTACCCCGGCCACGAGGGCGGCTTCGAGGCCTCGGATGTCGTCGCCGTCGCCGAGCGGATCGACCGACTTCCTGGCGCGCGCTTCGCCGGCGTCGCCACGTTCCCCGCCCTGCTGTTCGACCGGGAGGCGGCGGCCGTCCGGCCGACGCCGAACCTGGACACGCTCACCCGTGCAGCGGACGCCCTGCGCGCCGCCGGCGTCGAGCACGTCGAGGTCAACGCTCCGGGCACCACGTCGACCCACATCCTGCAGGTCCTCGCCGACGCCGGGGCGACGCAGGTCGAACCCGGCCACGGCCTCACCGGCACGACGCCGCTCCACGCGGTCCGCGATCTCGTCGAGGAGCCTGCCGCGATCTACGTCACCGAGCTCTCGCACGAGTACGCCGGCCGCTGGTACTGCTTCGGCAACGGCTTCTACATCGACCCTGTCTTCCCCGACTACCCGGTCCACGCGATCGTCGGCCGCGAGCCGCGGCTGAGCGCCACGAGCCGCGTTCGGGCCGAGCTGCCGCCACCGTCGATGATCGACTACTACGGCCAGCTCCATGCCCCCGGCGCCCGACCGGGCGACACGGTGGTGTTCGGGTTCCGGATCCAGGCGTTCGTCACGCGCGCCTTCGTCGTCCCGGTGCGCGGCGTCGCGACCGCAGCGCCCGAAGTCGTGGGCGTCTACACGAACGACGGCGCCCGGGCGGAGTGGCCGCTGTGACCAGTGTTCCCGCCGGCGCCAGCACGCCACCCGACGGCGACCCAGCGCCCGTGCTCGAGCTGCGCGACATCCGGAAGTCATTCAACCGGGTGGAGGTCCTCCACGGCGTCGATCTGGTCGCCCGGCCGGGCGAGATCCACGGCCTCGTCGGCGCCAACGGCGCCGGCAAGAGCACGCTGATGAAGATCCTCAACGGCGTCTATCCGGCCGACTCGGGCGAGATCGTGATCGACGGAAGCCGCGTGATGTACGGCGATCCCGCCGGGGCGCGCGCACACGGGATCGCGATGGTCTTCCAGGAATTCAGCCTGGTGCCGACGATGACCGTGGCCCAGAACCTGTTCCTCACCCGCGAGCCGCGGTCTGCGGGCGGGATCTTCATCGACGACGCGGAAGCCGAGCGCCGCGCGCGAGAGGTCTTCACCGAGCTGGAGGTCGAGATCGCGCCGACGGCGGTGCTGGGGAGCCTGCCCGTCGGGCGCCGCCAGCTCGTCGAGATCGCGAAGGCGCTGTCGGCCAACGCCCGGATTCTCATCCTCGATGAGCCGACCGCGTCGCTCTCTCATGCCGAGATCGAGATCCTGTTCGAGCTCATGCGGCGGCTCCGCGACCGCGGCATCGCGATCATCTTCATCAGCCACCACCTCCAGGAGCTGGCGGCCGTGTGCGACCGCGTCACGGTCCTGCGCGACGGCAGTGTGGCCATGACCGACCGCCTCGCGAACGTCACGCTCGGCGACATCATCATCGCGATGGTGGGCACGTCCGTGGCCGCCGAGGCCGACCGGCCTGCCCCTGACCCGCTCGGCGAGCCCGTCCTCGAGGTTGCCCATCTCAGGTGGGCGGACCGCCTGCGCGACGTCTCGTTCACGCTCCACCGCGGCGAAATCCTTGGCGTCGCGGGCCTCCTGGGCAGCGGCCGTACGGAGCTTCTCACGGCCCTGTTCGGCATCCGACGGGCGGACGCCGGCGAGATTCGCCTGCGCGGGCGCCTCGTGAACTTCGCCGACCCGGGCTCGGCGATCCGGGCGGGCCTGAGCCTCGTCCCCGAGGACCGTCGGCGCGAGGGGATGCTGCCCGACGAGTCGATCCGGATGAACGTGCTGCTGCCCATCTGGCGTCGCCTCACGCACGGGCCGTTCATCGACGACGCGCGAGGCCGCGGTATCGTCAAGGACCTCGTCACGAGACTCCAGGTCCGGACACCGGGGATCGAACAGACGGTCCGTCGCCTGTCGGGCGGGAACCAGCAGAAGGTCGTCGTCGCGAAGTCGCTCTCCTCGGAGCCGTCGATCCTCCTCCTCGACGATCCGACGGTCGGCATCGACGTCCAGTCGAAGCGCGATCTCGCGGCCGCGATCCGGCGTATCGCAGCGGGCGGCAGTGCCGTGCTCCTCGTCTCGTCCGAGTTCGAGGAGCTTGCCGCCCTCTGCGACCGCGTCCTCGTCCTCCGTCGTGGGGCGATCGTCGGGGAGCTCAATCGGCGACGCGGCGACGAGATCAGTGAGGCGTCGCTGCTTCACGCCGTCCAGGAGACCGCGGCGTGAAGGCGCGTCCGGGGAGGTGGCCCTGAGCAACATCACGATCCGCGGCGTCCCGTCGATCCATCGATCCACCGTTCACTCAGGAGATCAGATGCGCACACCGCTCCATCGCGTACTGCCCGTCCTCGCGCTCTCGGTGATCCTCGCCGCGTGCTCGGGCACGGGAAGCCCGCCGAGCCCATCGGCCGCCGGCGCGACGGCTGCGCCGCCCACCGCGGCCGCGCCGTCGGAATCGGCGCCCACCGCGGCCACGCCGGAGGCGTCGAGCAGCGCCGTACTCGCCGACTGCGCGCAGGGCCAGACGCTCGGCCCGAAGGGCGAGGTCGGCGTCCCGACCGACCAGGTGACGCTCGCCCCCGACGAGGTCCAGAAGGTCAAGGACGGCGCGTACAAGGCGGCCATCCTCTGGCACACCTCGGGTGACTGGGTGAACGCCGTCGGGCGCGGTATCAAGGACAAGTTCGCGGAGCTCGGCATCACGATCGTGTCCGAGACCGACGCGAACTTCGATGCCGCGACGCAGGCGAGCCAGGTCGAGACCGTCATGGCGCTCAACCCGGACATCGTCATCACGCTCGTCGTGGATCCCGTCTCGGGCGCGCAGGCGTTCCGCAAGGTGCTCGACGCGGGCAAGAAGCTCGTCCTCATCAGCAACGTGCCGAAGGACTACCAGCACGGCAAGGACTACGTCGGCGTGGTGTCCGACGACTTCTTCGGCATGGGCACCGTCGCCGCGGACCTGATGGGCAAGGCGCTCGGCGGGACCGGCTCGGTGGGCTACATCTTCCACGACGCCAGCTACTACGTGACGAACCAGCGCGACCAGGGCTTCAAGACGGTCCTGGGACAGTGCTTCCCGAACATCAAGATCGTCGCCGAGCAGGGCATGGCCGATCCGGCCAAGGGCCAGGAGCTCGCCGCCGCGATGCTCACCCAGCATCCCGACATCAAGGGCATCTACGTGCCGTGGGATCAGCCTGCGGAGGGCGTCGTGGCCGCGATCCGTGATGCCGGTCGGAGCGACGTCAAGGTCGTGACGATGGACCTCGGTGCGAACAACGACCTCGACATGGCCCAGGGCGGGGCGATCTTCGGCAAGGCCGTCGACCTGCCCTACGTGCTCGGGCAGACGGTCGCCATCGAGGGCGCCTACGGTGTCCTCGGCAAGGAGGCGCCCGCCTTCGCGATGGTCCCGGCGATCGAAGTGACGAGGGACAACCTGGCTGAGGCGTACCAGCAGTCGTTCCACATCGACGCGCCTGCGGACATCCTCAAGGCGCTCGGCAAGTAGCGAGCCGCGCCTCGCGCGGTCGACCCGGCCAGCTCTCCTCAGCCCGCGGGCGGGACGGTGGCAGCCGTCCCGCCCGCGGGCCCATCGGAGCCTCCGCGCATGACACTCGACCCAGGCCTTGTCACGACCGTCATCGAGGCGGCCGAGGCCCGGCGCGACCGGATCCTCGGCTTCTTCCGCGACCTGGTACGGATCCCGTCCGAGACGCACCCGCCCGGCGGCGACGAGGGACCCGCGCAGGCGGTCGTGGCCGAGCGACTCCGGGCGCTCGGGCTCGACGTCGACGTCTTCGAGCCGACGGACGTGCCCCACGTCGAAACGCACCCGGGCTGGTGGCCCGGGCTCGACTACGCGGGACGGCCGAACGTCGTCGCGGTCTGGCGGGCGGAGGGTGCGAGCGGTAGGTCGCTGATCCTCAACGGCCACATCGACGTCGTTCCCGCGGGCGACCTGTCGCTGTGGAGCCATCCACCATATGGCGCGGACCTCGTGGACGGCCGGATCTACGGGCGCGGGACGGCGGACCAGAAGATCGGCATCGCCGCCATGGTCGAGGCGGTCGCGATCCTCCGCGAGCTGGGCCTGCGACCGGCCGGCGACGTGATCCTCGAGAGCGTCGTCAACGAGGAGCTCGGCGGCTACAACGGCACGGTGGCGACGCTCGCCCGCGGCTATACGGCCGACGCCGCGATCGTGACCGAACCGACGGGGTTCGCCGTCGCCGGTGCCCATAAGGGCGGCCAGGTCTATCTCATGCGGGTGCCCGGCGAGGCGTATCACCACGCCGTCTGGGAGCGCGGCTCGTCCGCGCTCGACAATGCGATCCACCTCAAGGCCGCGATCGCCGAGTGGGAGCGGATCCGGGCACAGGAGACGGCGGCGGACTTCTACTACGGCGGGCGGGCACGCGACCTGCACCCCCGCGCCGTCCACGCCGACACGGTCTGGTACCTGCGCGCGGGCGATCCGGACATCATGGCCAATCCCACGGAGGCCGAGCTGCGCTTCTGGGTGGATCACCTGCCGGGGGAGGACCGGGAGAAGATGCTCCGGCGGTTCGAGGCGCACGTGCTGGCCGCCGCGGCCGCGCACCCGTTCCTCCGGTCGCACCCGCCGACGCTGGAACGCGCGGCCATGCGCCCGTTCACGGGCGCATGACCCTTCTCGTATACACATCTCCGAGCCCACGAGACGGTATCCTCTCTCGCATGCCGGCTTCTGCTTGACA
>CAYMBB010000050.1:7667-11868 GCA_964388515.1 uncultured Anaerolineaceae bacterium | reverse complement strand
CCCGGCGGGGACCCGGGACGGGTCGTCGGCTACGCGGCGGTCGAGTTCGTGGCCTGATCGGGCCAGCGGGCGTCGGGACGACCGATCGGTCACGGGCCAGCCGATCGGGGCGGTGTCAGGCTCCCGCCGCTGCCGGGCCGGCGGCAGCCGCCGCCAGCCCGGCCTCGAAGGCGGCCAGGTCGGCGGCGATGACCTCCGGGCGGTCCGCCCCGACGGCGGTCTCGATCGTCCGGCGGACGGAATCCGGCCGGACGAGCGGGAGGCGGCCGATCAGCGCGCCGAGGGCGACGACGCTCACGAGCCGGTCGTCGCCGGCGCTCCGGGCGAGGGCGGTGCACGGGACGCGCAGCTCGTCGATGTCGCCCCGTCGGCACTCGGCCTCGACGAGCGAGCTGTTGACGACGAGCAGGCCGCCCGGCGCGACGAGCGGCTCGAACCTGGCCAGCGAAGGCGGGTTCATCACGATCGCCGCGCTGGCCTGGTCGACGACCGGCGAGCCGATCGGTTCGTCGGCCACGATCACCGTGCACGAGGCCGTGCCGCCGCGCATCTCGGGCCCGTACGACGGGATCCAGGACACCTCCCGCCCTTCGTCGACCGCGGCCTCGGCCAGGACGCGCCCGGCGAACAGGATCCCCTGGCCGCCGAAGCCGGCGATGATCACCGATCGTTCCACGGCTCAACCCTCCGCCCCCGGAGTGGCCGGACCGGTGGCGCTGCCCTGAGCGCTGCCGGGGCGATGGCCGGGCACGCCACCGCGGGCCGCCGGGCCCCCCTTCAGGCGATCGACGAGGACGCCGGGCGGGTAGGCCTGTGCCACGACTGTCCTCAGGTGCTCGATCGACTCGAGTGGGCTCATCTCCCAGCCGACCGGGCAGTTGGAGATCACCTCGACGATCGCGAAGCCGGCCCGGGCGAGCTGGACCTCGCAGGCCCGCCGGAGGTACGTCTTCGTCCGTCCGATCGAGCCGGCGTCGGCGACCGACCCGCGCGCGGCGTAGGCGACCCCGGGCAGGAGGGCGAGCATCTCGGTGATCGGGATCGGGTAGCCGTGGAGGGCGGCCTGCCTGCCGGTCGGGGTCGAGGTCGTGCGCTGGCCCAGGAGCGTCGTGGGGGCCATCTGGCCGCCGGTCATCCCGTACACGCCGTTGTTGACAAAGATCGCCGTGATCGACTCGCCGCGTGCGGCGGCATGGACGATCTCCCCGGTGCCGATCGCGGCCAGGTCGCCGTCACCCTGGTAGGTGAGGACGAACGCGTCGGGGCGGACCCGCCGCACGCCGGTCGCGACCGCCGGCGCCCGGCCGTGGGGGGCCTCGATGAAGTCGAGCTGGAGGTAGTCGTAGGCGAAGACGGCACAGCCGACCGGCGCGACGGCGATCGTCCTCGGGCCGAGCCCGAGCTCGCCCAGGACCTCGGCCAGGAGCCGGTGGATGACTCCGTGGCCGCAGCCGGGGCAGTAGTGGGTGGACCGATCGGCGAGCAGGGCGGGCGACTCGAAGATCACCCGGGGCGGGGCATCGGTCAGGCTCATCGTGGACCTCCTGCCGCGACGGGCGCGGTCGCAGCCGCCAGGCGCGTGATCGCCTCGGCCACCTCGCCGGGGGTCGGGACGACGCCGCCGGCGTGGCCTGCGAAGGCAATCGGAGCGCGTCCCTCGACAGCGAGCCGAACGTCCTCGACCAGCTGGCCCATCGAGAGCTCGACGACGAGGATGCCTCGCGTCCGGGAGGCCAGCGCGGCCAGCTCACGGCTCGGGAAGGGCCAGAGGCTGATCGGACGGAAGAGGCCGGCCCGCAGGCCTGTGGCGCGGACACGGTGGATCGCCGTGCGGGCGACCCGGGCCGCGGTGCCGTAGGCGACGACGAAGAGCTCGGCATCGTCGAGCTGCTCGCCTGCCCAGCGGACCTCGCGCTCGGCGATCGTCCGGAACTTTTCCTGGAGGTGGCGGTTATGGGCGTCGAGGTCCTCGTTGCGCAGGTGGAGCGACTTCACGACCCGGGGCGAACGGCCGTCGGCCCCGCCGACCGCCCAGTCGGCAGGCACCCGCCCGGGCATCCGGAAGTGCTGTTCGACCGGTTCCATCGCCTGGCCGATGATCCCGTCGGCGAGGATGATCACCGGCGTCCGGTAGCGCTCGGCGATCTCGAAGGCGGTCGGGACGAGCTCGATCGCCTCGGCGACCGAGGCGGGGGCGAGGACCGGGGTCCGGTAGTCGCCGTGCCCGTGCCCCTTGACCGCCTGGAGGTAGTCGCTCTGCGAGGGCCCGATGCTGCCCAGCCCGGGCCCGCCGCGCATGACGTTGACCAGGACGAGCGGGACCTCCGAGCCGGCCAGGTAGCTCATCGCCTCGGCCATCAGGCTGATCCCCGGACTCGACGACGAGACGAGGACGCGGGCCCCGGTGGCGGCCGCGCCGAGGGCCATGTTGATCGCCCCCAGTTCGCTCTCGGCCTGGACGAAGACCCGCCCGAGCTCGGGCATCCGCCGGGCCATCCACTCGAGCAGCTCGGCCTGGGGGGTGATCGGGTAGCCGAAGTAGGCGTCGCAGCCGGCCTGGATCGCCGCCTCGGCGATCGCCTCGTTGCCCTTCATCAGGACGCGATGGGCGCCGGGTAGACCGGCGGCCGGTTCGAGTGGCGCGGCCGGCCGGGCCGCGGGGCTCTGGAGCGTGGTCATCAGGCGACCAGCTTCGGCGGTGCGTAGACCGTGAACACGGCGTCCGGGCAGACCCGGGCGCAGATCGCGCAGCTCGTGCAGGCGGATGGGTCCACGAGCCGGACGGGGTGGTAGCCGAGCGGGTTCACGACCGACGAGTCGAGGGCCAGGGCCTGGTGCGGACAGGCGGCGATGCACAGTTCGCAGCCCTTGCAGCGGTCGCTGCGGATCGCCAGCGGCCTGAAGCCGGGCGGCCGCCGGTCAGGAGGGTGCGGCGTCCGGGACGCCGTGGGTAACGGGAAGAGCGGTTCGGTCGCCTCGAGTGGTGCCGTGAGCATCGGGCATCTCCATGTCGATCAGGGGCGCGTCAGCCGACCCGGCGGGGTCGCTGGCGCGGTGGCGGTTCACCCATCCGGTCGCGCAGGCGGGCTACCAGCTGGCGCTCGGTAAGCGGTCGCGACGCGGCGGTCACGACCGTTCGCTGTCGCCCGTGGCGCAGGTCGACGTCGCGGAGAATACGGGCGAGTTCCTCGCGGACGGTGCCGGGCCCGAGGATCTCGACGTCCTCGTCAGGCCGGATGTGCTCCGCCACCTCGGTCAGGTAAGCGCGCAGGTGGCCGAACCGGTCGCGCTCCACCCGGTCCTGGGCAGGCCCGCCGCCGCCGTGGCGGACCTGGGGGTCGTAGCGCAGGTGCCCGGTCGACTCGTGGTGGGGCGGAACGTCCGACCCGATTCGCTCGATCCGTGCCTGCCCGTTCCAGCGCACGAGGATCGCCTCCTCGGCGTCGATCCAGACCAGGAGCGTTACCGGAGTCACCGGGGCGGGCGGGGCCTCGGGCATGGTGCCGGTCGGTTCGATCATCGTCTCCACCTGCCGATCCTCGATCGTCCGGGCCCGGACGTGTCTGTGGCGCGGGATCACGAGTTCGCCCACGCCGGACCGGGCTCAGTCTCGACCGCCAGGTCGCCGTACGTGACGTGGGCTGCCTTCTCCCAGCTCGACCGGTCGACCGTGACGGTGTAGCGGTGGCTACCGGCATGGAAGGTGATCTCGGGATCCTCGCGGACCGCGTAGTCGGCGTAGACCTTGACCCCGAACAGGTCGCCGATGGGCGGGATCGTGCCGACCTCGAACTCCGGCGCCAGCTCGACCAGCTCCGCCTCGTCGAGCAGCCGGACCAGGCCGCTGTCCAGGACCTTGCGGGCCCGAACGAGATCGAGCTTGTCGGTGGCGTCGAGGACGACCAGGGCCCGGGTCCCGTCGGCCGTCTCCACGCCGAGCGTCTTGGCGAAGCGGCGAGGATCGATGCCCTCGACCCGCGCCGTCTCGCGGGCGGTGATCGTCAGTGGGTGCTCGCGGAGCTCGTACTCGACGTCATGGCTGGCGAGCCAGTCCAGGAGCCCGGCATGCGGGCCGGACTGGACCGTTTCGGTCGCGGACATCATGTACCTCCTTCCCCGCCGGTCACCGACCCCGGCGGGCGTCGGGGCCGAGCATGCTCGCGGCGACGCGGCGGATGGTCACAGCATCCGCCGGGCGGCC
>CAYMBB010000050.1:0-7567 GCA_964388515.1 uncultured Anaerolineaceae bacterium | reverse complement strand
GGCCGAGCATGCTCGCGGCGACGCGGCGGATGGTCACAGCATCCGCCGGGCGGCCTGGTCCGGCGAGGGCCCATCGTCCCGTCGCGGCGGGACCGACCGGCCCGAACGGTGGGGTTCCGCCTGGTCGGACCGGCTCCGCCCGTTCGCCTCGGGTCTGGTCCCGGCGCCATCCTCGCCGCGGCAAGGGGACGAAGGTCATCCGTGGAGGTGCCCCGCGGCACGCGCTGCCCGGCCCGCCGATGGTGCTGAATCAGCGCTGACGACGTTCGCATGAACAGGTGGTCGAGGGGCCGTGACGACGGCCCGTCCCCGTGGCGGTGGCTCGTCCCGGCAGCAGATCCCTCCGCGCGACGGCCCGGTTCCTCGCCCTGATCGAGGTGAAGCCGATGGCCGCGCCCGATCCGCCGACCGCGCCCGCGCCCGTGCCTCTACCGGCGCCCGACGCACCGCCATTGCCGCTGGACGCGCCCCGCCCACGCGCGATCGTGACATCCTCCCCCGGGCTCGTCGCCCTCCTTCGGGCCCGGGGTGTTTCGCGCCGGGCCTTCCTGAAGTTTTCGGCCGCGATGGCTGCCACGCTCGCCCTGCCACCGTCGTACGCGCCCAGGATCGCCGCGGCGCTCGAGAAAGCGCCGCGGATCCCGGTCATCTGGCGCGAGGGCCAGGACTGCGCCGGCAACACCGAGGGGTTCCTGCGCGCCTCGCACCCGACGGTCGCCGAGCTCGTCCTCGACGTCCTCTCGGTCGACTATCACGAGACGATCATGGCCCCCTCGGGCAGACAGGCCGAGGAGTCGATGATCGCAACGATGGAGACGTACCCGAACCAGTACATCGCGATCATCGAGGGCTCCATCCCGATCGCGGACGGCGGTGTCTACTGCACGATCGGGGGGCGCGCGTTCCGCGACATCGCTCGTGAGGTGATGGAGGGCGCCATGGCCACGATCGCCGTCGGCACGTGCGCCTTCGACGGTGGCTTGCCGGCAGCGAACGGGGGGCCGACCGGCGCGATCGGGGCGAAGGACCTGGTGCCGGGCGCCAGGGTGATCAACCTGCCGGGCTGCCCGATGAACGTCCAGAACCTGACCGCCACGATCGTCCACTACCTGACGTTCGGCGAGTGGCCGGCCCTCGACAGCAGCGGCCGGCCACTGTTCGCCTACGGTCAGCTCATCCACGACCAGTGCGAGCGGCGCGCTCACTTCGAGCGCGGCGAGTTCGTCACCGCCTGGGGCGACGAGGCGTCGCGCAGGGGGTGGTGCCTGTACAAGATGGGCTGCAAGGGACCCGAGACATTCGCCAACTGCCCGACGGCCCGCTTCAACGACGGGACGAGCTGGCCGGTGAAGGCCGGCCACGGCTGCGTCGGCTGCACGATGCCCGCGTTCTGGGACCGGATGAGCCCATTCTATCGTCGACTGCCTGCACCGCCGCCGTTCGCCTCGGATGTCACGGCCGACCAGGTCGGCCTCGTTCTCGTGGGCGGGGTCGCCACCCTGGCCGCGGCGCACGGGGTCGCGAGCTATGCCCGCCGGAAGCGAATGGACCGCGCCGCCCGGGCCGAGCTCGCGGGCGTGAGCGAGCCACCGGACTCGCCGCCGCCCGCGCCGCCGCCCGCGCCGCCGCCGGCCACGGGCGCGACGACGGACGAAGCGAGCGGGAGGGCCGAGTGAGATGACACGGATCGCGATCGACCCGATCACCCGGATCGAAGGGCACCTCCGGATCGAGGTCGAGGTCGAGAACGGCGTCGTTCGGGACGCCTGGAGCTCCGGCACGATGTTCAGGGGGATGGAGCTCATCCTCAGGGGGCGCGACCCGCGTGACGCCTGGCTGTTCGCCCAGCGTGCCTGCGGGGTCTGCACGACCGTCCACGCGCTCGCCTCGGTGCGGAGCGTGGAGAACGCGCTCGGCCTGAAGATCCCCACCAACGCCCGGCTCGTGCGCAACCTGATCGCCGGCTCGCAGTTCGTCCAGGACCACGTCATCCACTTCTACCACCTCCACGCCCTCGACTGGGTCGATGTCGTCTCCGCCCTGTCGGCCGATCCGGCTGCCACGTCGCGGCTCGCCCAGTCGATCAGCGAGTGGCCGCTCTCGAGCGCGAGCTACTTCAAGGGCGTCCAGGACAGGCTCAAGGCGTTCGTGGCGAGCGGCCAGCTCGGGCCGTTTGCCAACGGGTACTGGGGCCACCCGGCCTACAGGCTGCCGCCCGAGGCGAACCTGATGGCGGTCGCCCACTACCTCGAGGCCCTCGACTGGCAGCGCCAGGTCATCCGGATCCACGCCCTCCTCGGGGCGAAGAACCCGCATCCCCAGACGTACCTCGTCGGCGGGATGGCGCTCGCCCTCGATCCAAACTCGCCGACGGCCCTCAACGCCCGCGGGCTCTCCGAGATCGCCGAGCTGATCGCCCAGGCGAAGCGCTTCGTCGACCAGGTCTACATCCCGGACGTCCTCGCGGTCGCCGGCTTCTACAAGGACTGGGCCGGGATCGGGCAGGGGATCGGCAACTACATGTCGTACGGCGAGTTCCCCGAGGACGATTCAGGGCAGCCGTCCGCGTTCTACCTCCCGCGTGGCCGGATCATGGGCCGCGACATCACGAAGGTCGAGCCCGTCGATCAGCTCGACGTCGGCGAAACTGTCGCTCACTCCTGGTACACCTACAGCGACGGCGACGAGACGCTCAAGCATCCGTGGGACGGCGAGACGAACCCGACGTACACGGGGCCGACACCGCCGTTCGAGCACATCGAGACCGACAAGTACAGCTGGTTGAAGTCGCCGCGCTACAGGGACGAGCCGATGGAGGTCGGCCCGCTCGCCCGGATGCTCGTCGCCTACGCCGCTGGGCAGGCCGAGGTGAAGACCGCCGTCGACCACGTTCTACGGGCGCTCCGGGTCGAGCCTCAGGCGCTCTTCAGCACGCTCGGCCGGATCGCCGCCCGGGCGATCGAGACGCAGGTCATCGCCAACCGGCTCGGCAGGTGGCTCGCTGACCTCGAGGCGAACCTCGCCACCGGCGACCTGGCGATCGCCGACGTGACGAAGTGGGACCCGACCTCGTGGCCGGCGGAAGCGCAGGGCTGGGGGTTCGAGGAGGCCCCGCGCGGCTCACTCGGCCACTGGGTGAAGATCGCGGGCGAGACGATCGAGAATTACCAGCTCGTTGTGCCGAGCACGTGGAACGGCTCGCCGCGCGACCAGAAGGGCCGTCGAGGCGCCTGGGAAGAGGCACTCGTCGGCACGCCGGTCGCCGACCCGGCGAAGCCGCTCGAGGTCCTCCGGACCGTCCACTCGTTCGACCCCTGCATGGCGTGCGCGGTCCACGTGTACGACCCGAACGCCGGCAGCTCGGTCGAGATCAGGGTCGTATGAGGGGGTGCGGGGATGACCGCCGGTCCTGGAATGGCCCGAGCCGCCCCCGCTCCGACCGGGGAGGTCGCCGGTGGTCTCGGGCCCGGGCTTCCGCCGGCCGCCGAGCGGATCCGGATCTACGTCTGGGAGGTCCCGGTCCGGGTCGCCCACTGGCTGACGGTCGGCAGCATCGTCGTGCTGAGCACGACCGGCGCGTACATCGCCGACCCGTTCCTCCTTCCGGTCGGCGACGGGACGATGCGGACGGCCCGCTTCATCCACATGGTTGCCGCCTACGCGTTCCTCGCCGCGCTCGTCCTGCGGGCCTACTGGTTCTTCGCCGGCAACCGGTTCGCGCGCTGGCAGGCGTTCATCCCCACCAACCGGCGCCATCTGCACGAGCTCGTCGCCCAGGGCGGCTGGTACCTCTTCCTGCGCCGGGAACTGCCGATCGTCGTCGGCCACAACGCCCTCGCCGCCGGGACCTACACCGTCGTGTACATCCTGTTCGCCATCCAGGTGGTGACCGGCTGCGGGCTCGCCGCTGTCCACGGGACCGAACCCTGGGCGGCACTCTTCGGCTGGGTGCCGGCGGTGATGTTCGGCGAGCAGGGGATGCGGCTCGTCCACCACCTCGTCATGTGGGCGATTCTGGCGTTCCTGGTTCATCACGTGTACGCCGCGCTCCTGATCGATCGCTGGGAGCGCAACGGGCTCCTGTCGAGCATGTTCAGCGGCTACAAGTTCGTGCCGCGCTGGCGGATCGAGGCGGCCCGCGACGGGGGAGTGGACGTTGCCCGCTCGGCCCTGGAACGGGACGTCGCGGAGTCGTTGGCGGAGGCGCACGAGGCGGGCGTGGAGCTCGAGCGGTGAGCCGACCGGACGGTCCCCTCCTGGTCATCGGCGTCGGCAACGTCCTGCTCCGGGACGATGGGGTCGGCGTGCGCGTCGCCGGCGAGCTCCACCGGCTCGCCTCGGCCGGGCGGATCGCCCTGCCGCCCGGGACGCGGATCGTCGACGGGGGGACGCTCGGCCTCGAGCTCCTGCCGCTCATCGAGGACTCCCGGGCGCTCCTCATGGTCGACGCGGTCGACCTCGGGAGGACGCCCGGCACGGTCGAGGTGATCCACCGCGAGGCGTTGCACGGCGCTCTTGCCGGTCATGTCTCGCCCCACCAGGTGGGGATCGGCGACCTCCTGGCCGCCGCCCGGCTGATCGGCACGCTCCCCGAGGCGGTCGTCCTCGTCGGGGTCCAGCCCGGCGAGATCGCGACCGGCCTCGAGCTGAGCGGCGCTGTCGACGCTGCCGTCCCGACCGCCGTCCGGGCCTGCGTCACGGAGCTTCGCATCCTGGCGGCGTCCGCCTCCAGGGCCGGTCCCAGCATCGATCGGTCCGTTGCGACCGCGGCGATGGGCTGATCGGCACGTCGACCGGCGGGGTCATCGTGTCGGAATCAGCGTGCCGGAGTGAGCGGTTCACGAACGAGGGGTTGGACGGGCGATGCATGAGGCCGGACTGGCGCACGCGGTTGCCGAGGCGCTCCGACGGGAGGGCGCCGGGCAGGTCGCTGGCACCCGCGTCAGGGTCATCGTGAGCGGCGGGCATGCCGAGGCGGGCGACTTCGACGGCGCCTTCCGCATGCACCTCGCCGCCGCCGCCCCCGAGCTCGACGCCGACGCGATCGAGATCCTCCACCTGCCGACCGAACGCCTCTGCGTGGGCTGCGGCGGCACGTTCGCGTCCGTTGCGACCGAGGCGCCGTGCCCGCGTTGCGGGGGGAGCGGACTCGCGGTCCCGACCCCCGAGCGGGTCGACGTCGAGTTGGTGCGTCCCGATGACCCGATCACCTGAGGCGACCGGGCCCGTCGCGCCCCCCGGCGGGTCGGTCGCGCGCGCCGCCGGGCGGGTCGCCTGCACCGTCGAGGTCGAGGGTGTCGTCCAGGGCGTCGGCTTCCGCCCGTTCGTCTACCGGCTCGCCGGCGAGCTCGGGCTCGACGGCCTCGTCCGGAACGCCGCCGGGCGGGTCGAGATCGAGGTCGCGGGGAGCGAGCCCGCGCTCCGGGAGTTCGCCCGTCGCCTGGGCGCCGACGCTCCGCCCCGGGCGCGCGTCGAACGGGTGGTCGTCCGTCCGCTCGACAGCCTGGCGGTGGTCCGGCTCGCCGGCTCGGGCTTCACGATCGAGGAAAGCGTCGCCTCCGCCTCGGCCGCGCGGCTCTTCCCGCCCGACATCGCCACCTGCGACGACTGCCTCAGGGAGCTCTTCGATCCGGCCGACCGGCGCCACCGCTACCCGTTCATCAACTGCACGAACTGCGGTCCGCGGGCGACGATCATCGAGGAGCTTCCCTACGATCGCGCCCGGACGTCGATGCGCGACTTCCCGCTCTGCTCCGCCTGCGAGGCCGAGTACCGCGACCCCGCCGACCGCCGCTTCCACGCCGAGCCGGTCGCCTGCCCGGCCTGCGGGCCCAGGCTCTCGTACCGCCGGCCGGGCGACCCGGCCCCGACCCGCCACGAGGAGGACGCCCTGCGCGCCGCCGTGGCGGATCTCGAGGCCGGACGGATCGTCGCGGTGAAGGGGCTCGGCGGCTACCACCTCGCCTGCGACGCGACCGACCCGGCGGCCGTCGGGCGGCTGCGCGACCGGAAGCGGCGCTGGGCGAAGCCGTTCGCGGTCATGGTCCGCGACCTCGAGGCAGCGCGGGCGCTCGGGCGCGTCGGACCGGCCGAGGAACGGCTGCTGATGTCGCCCGCCCGCCCGATCGTGCTCGTCGAGGCACGCGCCGAGGGTTCGACAGCGCTCGCCCCGGCGGTCACGAACGGCAACCGGCGGGTCGGGCTCTTCCTGCCCTATACGCCGCTCCATCACCTGCTGCTCGCAGCGTTCGCCCGCCCGCTCGTGCTCACGAGCGGCAACCTCTCCGATGAGCCGCTCGTGACCGACGACGCGGAGGCGCTCGTCCGACTGGCCGGACTCGCCGACTCGTTCCTCCAGCACGATCGCCGGATCCGGGCCCGCTACGACGACTCGGTGACGAGGGTCGTCGGGGTGGGGCGGCGCGGGCGCGAGTCGGTGATCCGGCGCGGCCGTGGCTACGCGCCCGACCCGGTGGGCCTGCCGGTGGCGGTGCCCGACGGCGAGGTGCTCCTGGCCGTCGGGGCAGAGCTCAAGCACACGTTCGCGCTGGCTGCCGGCCGGCGGGCGCACGTCAGCCCGCACATCGGTGACCTCGAGGACCTCGCGACCTACCGCGCGTTCGAGGAGAACCTCGCCCACCTGGCACGCCTCCTGGCGCTCGAGCCGAGCCGCGCGGTGCACGACCTCCACCCGGCCTACCTCTCCACCCAGTACGCGGTCGCGCGCATGCAGCCGGAGCGGCGGATCGCCGTCCAGCACCACCACGCCCACGTCGCATCCTGCGCCGCTGAGCACGGCGTCACCGGACGCTTCATCGGGGTCGCCTACGATGGCCTCGGGATGGGCGACGACGGCACGTTCTGGGGCGGCGAGGTTTTCGTCGCGGATCTTGCCGGCTACCGGCGGGTCGGCCGGTTCGGGCGCGCCCCGATGCCCGGCGGCGCGATGGCGGTGAAGAAGCCGTACCGGATGGCGCTCGGCTACCTGTTCGGGGCCGAGGGGTTCGACGGCGGACCGGCTCGCCCCCCCACGGACGCCCTGCCGCGTGGTCTCGCGGAACCGTTCCTTGCCCGCCTCGACCCGCGCGAGGTGGAGATCGTCCGCGTCCAGGTCGAGCGCCGCCTCAACGCCCCGCTCGCCTCGAGCGCCGGCCGGCTCTTCGACGCCGCGAGCAGCCTGCTCGGGCTGCGCGACGTCGCCGAGTTCGAGGCGCAGGCGGCGATCGACCTCGAGATGGCGGCGGAGGCGGCGGATTCGACGGCCCCGGGCCAGCTGCCGTACCGGCTGATCCGGCGCGACGGCCTCCTCGTCTACGACTCGCGCCCGACGCTCAGCGCCCTCCTCGAAGGGCTCGACAGGAGCGTGCCCGTGCCGACCCTCGCCGCGCGGTTCCAGGGCACGATCGCGCCGGTCACCCGCGAGTTCTGCGCGGACGTCCGGAGCGCGACCGGGACCGAGGTTGTCTGCCTTTCGGGCGGGGTCTTCCAGAACGCCTGGCTGGCGACGGCACTCGTCCGCCAGCCCGGGCGCGACGGGTTCGAGGTGCACGTCACCGAACGGGTCCCC
>CAYMBB010000049.1:0-12019 GCA_964388515.1 uncultured Anaerolineaceae bacterium | reverse complement strand
AGCGAGACGTCGGTCTCCTCGCGCATCAGGAACATCGCGATCTGGCGCGGGACGACGATCGCCCGGTCGCGCTTCTGGCCCTTGAGCGCCTCGATCTGGACGCCGTAGTAGTCGGCGACCGCCTTCGTGATCCGCTCGGGGGTTACCTGACGCTTCTTTGGGTTGTAAAGGACGTTCGAGAGGACAGCCTGGGCGAGCTCGATGCTGATCGGCATCGCGCCCATGCTGGCGTAGGCCACGATCCGGTTCAGGGCGCCCTCGAGCTCGCGGATGTTGCTGACGACCTTGCGGGCGATGAACTCGATGACGTCCGACCCGATCGGGACGCCGCCCTCCTCGGCCTTTGCCCTGAGGATGGCGATCCGCGTCTCGAGGTCCGGTGCGGTCAGGTCCGCGATCAAGCCCCACTCGAACCTGCTGCGCAGGCGTTCCTCGAGGGTGAGGATCGCCTTCGGCGGCCGGTCGGACGAGAGGACGATCTGCTTGCCGTCCTCGTGGATCGCGTTGAAGGTGTGGAAGAACTCCTCCTGGGTCCGTTCCTTGTCGGCGATGAACTGGATGTCGTCGATCAGCAGGAGGTCGATCCGGCGGTAGCGGGCCCGGAACTCGTCGATCTTGCCCTGCTGGATGCTGGTGATGAACTCGTTCGTGAACTTCTCGCTCGTCGCGTACACGACGCGCTTGCGCGGAAACTTCGCGATCACCTGGTTGCCGATGGCGTGCATCAGGTGCGTCTTGCCCAGGCCCACCCCGCCGTACAGGAAGAGCGGGTTGTAGGCATGCCCGGGGCGCTCGGCGACCGACAGGCTGGCGGCATGGGCCAGGCGATTGGCGGAGCCGACGATGAAGTTGGCGAAGGTGTAGCGCGGGTTGAGGTTGGTCGCCCCGCCCTCGCCGCCGACCCGGGTCGGCTCGACCCGGACCTGCTGGGCGGCCACGGGCCCGGCGGCTGCCGTGCTGCCGCCGGGCGAGGCGCCGTTGGAGCTCGTGGCATCGGCAGCCGCCACGACGAACTCGACCTGGACGCTGTAGCCGACGATCCGGGCCAGGGTCTGGGAGATCAGCGAGCGGTACCGGGTCTCCAGCCAGTCCTTGGCGAAACCGTTGGGCACCGAGATCCGAAAGCGGTTGTCCTCGACGTCGACCAGGCCGGTGTCGCGCAGCCAGGTCTCGTAGTTGGCCGGTGAGAGGGAAACCTGGAGTTCGCCAAGGGCGGCACGCCAGACTTGCTTCGCGTCCATCGATCGACGTGATCCTGCGTAATGGCTGGATGATTGACGAGCTTCGACGGTTGCGATCCGCCGACCGAACGAGCCAGGCCGCGAAGGTCTTGCGACGCCGGAGACGAAGCCGTCGACCGACCCCTGCTGGGCTCCCCGGGGTCTTCCGAGTGGTGCCCACGAGCGTCCCGGCGTCGGGGGCTCGGGAAGGATAGCACCGCCGAAAGCCACCCGGCAAGGCGATTCTCGTATACCCCCGGGGAGTATTGAGAGGATCGAGTCCGGCATCGTGCAGGCGGGGGGCGGGGGCGGCCACCAGCGGAGCCCCCCGGCGGCCGCGCCGAACGAGTACAGTCGTTTGACACCCCCTTCGGGCGGTCCATATAATCCCCCGGACGAGACGCGCCAGGCGCTCATGGGGCGCACGGCGCGTTTGCGTGCCTCAAGGGGTCCGAACAGACAGTCCCCGAGGCCGGATGGAGAGGATCGCGCGCAATCCCGATGAAGCAGACCTATCAGCCCAAGAAGCGGCATCGCGCCAGGGAACACGGCTTCCGCGCCCGGATGAAGTCGGCCGCGGGTCGGCGCGTCCTCGCCGCTCGGCGGGCTCGCGGGCGAAAGCGGCTGGCGGCCTGACGGACGAGCGCGGCCAGAGCCCGCCGCGTCTCGTGACGCTCTCCCGTCCTCGGGACTTCGCGACGCTCCAGGGCGAAGGGACCCTCCGGTCCCACCCGCTCCTCCTGGCCCGCTTCGTGCGGACCGATCTCGGAACGACTCGCTTCGGGCTGTCGACCGGGCGCAGGCTCGGCGGCGCCGTCGTCCGGAACCGGGTCCGCCGCAGACTCCGCGGGGCGCTGCGGGGGATGGCGCCCTCGTTCCAGCCCGGCTGGGACGTCCTCATCATCGCCCGGCCAGGACTCGTCGAGGCCGACCACGACGCGCTGGTCGGGGCACTGCGCCGGATCCTCCGCCGGGGCGGGGTCCTCGGGGGGTCGGAGGAAACGGATTCGAGGGCGACATGAAGGGGATCGGAGCACGCATCGGGGTCCTGCTCATCCGGCTCTACCGGATCGTCTTCGCCTGGTTGCCCGCCAGCTGCCGCTACGAGCCGAGCTGCTCGCGCTACACGGAACAGGCGATCGAGCGCTACGGCCTGCTGCGAGGCAGCTGGATGGGTGTCCGCCGCATCGCCCGCTGTCATCCCGGCTATCCCGGGGGCTACGACCCGGTCCCATAGCGAGGACGAGCTTGAACGTGAAGCTGCCCAGACCCGATCGCGCCCGGCTCGGCCCGATCCTCCTGCTCGCCGTCGTCGCGATCGCGGTCGCGGCCTGTGCCCCGGCCACGGCCCCGGGGGCGAGCGCCGTCCCGACGGTGACGCCCCAGCCGACCCCGCTCCTGCCGGCCTCACCCGGCGCCGACCCGGTCAGCCTCCTGGCCTGGCTCTTCACCCCGGTCTTCCAGGTCCTGTTCATCCTGCTCGCGGTCCTGAACAAGGCGACCGGGAACATCGCGATCGCGATCGTCCTGATGACCCTGATCATCCGGGCCCTGCTGATCCCCCTCTTCCGGACCCAGACCGTATCGCAGCGCCGGATGCAGCTCGTCCAGCCCGAACTGAAGGAGATCCAGCGCCGCTACAAGGGCGACCGGGCCAAGATCAGCGAGGCCCAGATGGCGCTCTACAAGGAGCGCGGCATCAACCCCGCCGCCGGCTGCCTGCCGCTCGTCCTCCAGATGGTCCTGCTGATCCCGATGTACTCGGTGATCCGCGACGGCCTGACCAACTACGACCCGAGCGCGATGGTCACGATCCTCGGCCAGCGGCTCCCGATCCTCGACTGCGCGAACGTCGTCAACGGGGTCGTCGACAAGTCGCTGCCGTGCATCAACCCGAACGCGTTCGGGGTGAACTGGGGCCAGCCGGAGATCCTGCTTCCACTGCCGTTCATCGGTGGGCTGAGCCTGATCGCGGTCGTATCGTCGCTTCTCCAGGTGGTCCAGAGCCGGATGGTGATGCCGCCCAGCAACCAGGGCCAGGGCCAGGACCAGGCGGCCGCCGTCCAGCGCCAGACGATGCTCCTCTTCCCGCTGATCACGATCTTCTACGGGGCGTTCCTGCCGGCCGGCCTGTTCCTGTACTGGATCGTGACCACGATCTTCTCGATCGTCCAGCAGTACCTGATCGTCGGCTGGGGATCGCTGTTCCCGCTCTTCGGCTGGATGCCCCGCTTCGCCGTCGGTCACACGCCCCGCTTCCCCGTCGCCGTCCCGGCCCCGGATGCGAGCGGCAAGCCGTCCGGCGCGATCACCCACCCCACCACATCCATTGAGCGCGCCGCTTCGGCGGCCGCGACCGTGCGGTCCCGCGAGCGGGGCCGCCAGGGTCGACGAGGGAGACGACGCTGACCATGAGTGCGTATCGCGAGTTCACCGGCAAGACGGTCGAGGAGGCGCTCCGCCAGGCGCGCGAGGAGTTCGGCGTCGGCCTCGACGGCCTTGATTTCGAGATCCTCACCCCGGGCAGCCGGGGCGTCCTGGGGATGGGCGCCGAGCCTGCCCGGATCCTTGCCGCGCCGCGCTCGGCGCTCGGCGGCGCCGCCCCGAAGCGCGAGGCCGCGGCCGCCACGCCGCTGCCGCCCGCGCCGCCCCGCGAGTTCGGGGGTGAGGGGCGCCCGCCCCGGCGCGAGGAGCGGGGACGCGGCTTCCGACGGGAGGAAGGCGAGCGAGCGCCGCAACGGGGAGAGCGCCCGCCCCGACACGAGGAGCGAGCCCCGGCCCTCCGACGAGAGGAACGACCGCCCGCCGAGGGGTCGACCCGGCGCGAGCCAGCCACCCTTGCCCGCGAGGGGCGGCCGCCCCGGCGCGAGGAGCGAGCCCCGGCCCCCCGACGAGAGGAACGACCTGCCGCCCCACGCCGTGAGGCCCGGCCGCCCCGCGCCGGACAGGCCGACCTGACCCCGAGCGAGCAGGCCGAGGTGGCCGCCGCGCGCGGTTCGCTCGCCGCCGAGCGGGCCGAGCTCGAGGCCGCCGAGGCCTCCCCCGAGGCGCTTGCCGCGGGCAAGGAGATCCTCGAGGAGCTGATGGCCCACCTGGGCTTCGACGTCCGGGTCGAGGTCGAGACGGGCGACACGAGTCGGCTGAACGTCGTCGGCGAGGGAGACGAGAAGGAGGCCCTCGGCGCCCTGATCGGCCGCAAGGGCGAGCGCCTCTCGGCCCTCCAGCACCTCGTCAACCTGATGCTCTCGCGCCGGATGGGCGGCTGGACGCGCGTGCTCGTCGACGTCGAGGACTACCGCGGACGCCGCGAGCGCCAGCTGCGCGAGATCGCGACGCGGGCTGCGGCCCGCGTCGTCGAGACCGGCAAGATGCTCCAGCTCGAGCCGATGCCGGCCCTCGAGCGGCGCTGGGTCCACATCGCCCTGCGCGACGACCCGAACGTGATCACCCAGTCGATCGGGGAAGAGCCGAACCGCCGCGTCGTCGTCCTGCCGCGCCCCGATTGAGTCCGGCCGCTGGTGGGGGTCGGTGCAGCGAGCGAGGCACGCTACGATCACGGACGGGCCCGCCGGCCCGTCTCATCGAGGCTTCGCGATCCGTTCCCCGGCCGTGGCCAAACGCCACCCGGTGAGGGTGGACCGGCGGCTGCTAGGATGACTCGCGACCCATGACGACCACGGCCACCGAACAGCTCCCCGCGACGCCGGACGAGGCGCGACGTTCGGCCGGCCTGCGCACCGCCGGTCTGCGCTTCGTCGGCGCCTTCGCGATCGGACTCGCCCTGGCCGGGTCACTGGCCCTCGGCGCGATCTACGCGTTCGAGCGCCAGTACGAGCAGCGGATCCTGCCCGGCGTCCGGGTCGGCACGACCGACCTCTCCGGCCTGACGATCGAGGAGGCCCGGGCGAGGCTGTCCCGGGCGTACGCCTCGCTCGGCCCGGGCAGGATCGTCGTCGCAGGGCCGGACGGCGAGGCGTCGATCGCCTACGCGGAGATCGGGCGCGCCGTCGATCTCGAGGCCCTCGCCACCGCTGCCCTGGCGGCCGGCCGGGCGGGGAGGACGCCCCTCGAGCGGGTCCTGGGCGAAGCGCGGACGCTCCTGCGGGGCGTGGCGATCGAGCCGCGGGTCACCGTCGACGCAACGCTCCTCGACGAGCGCCTGGCCGCGATCGCCCGCCCGCTCGACCGTGAGCCGATCGATGCGAGGGTCGTGTCGACGCCCTCCGGTTTCGCCCTGGCCGGAGCGAGCGAGGGACGGCGGCTCGACACATCCGCCGCGCGCGACGCCGTCCTCGCCAGTCTCGCCCGGCTCGACGCGCCCGCCGAGCTCCGCCTCGAGCTGACCTCCGAGCCGGTTCGACCGGCCGTCGACGACGCGGCGGCCGCCCTCGCCCGGGTTCGTGCCGAGCGGATCGCCCAGGACCTCGTCCTGGCCCTCGGCGAGGAGCGCTGGACGATCCCGGCCGAGACCGTCCGCGGCTGGATCGGCTTCGCCGTCACTCCGGGCGGCTGGTACGACCCGGTGATCGACCGGGCCGCGGTCCTCGCCGCGCTCGAGCCCCTCGCGCCGGAGATCGATCGACCGCCGAAGGACGCCACGTTCCTGATCGGCAAGGGGGACCAGGTCGTGGGTGTCAGGCCCGGAGTCGATGGCCGGGCGCTCGACCCCGCCGCCAGTGCGGACCGGGTCGTGGCCGCCCTCCTCGCCCGCGCCATCCCGGACTCCGGCCTGCCCGTCGTCGAGCCTGTCGTCACGGTCACCCGG
The DNA here is from genome assembly GCA_964388515.1 of uncultured Anaerolineaceae bacterium. Taxonomy (GTDB): domain Bacteria; phylum Chloroflexota; class Limnocylindria; order Limnocylindrales; family CSP1-4; genus JAKAHU01. The sequence continues at coordinate 6,034 of CAYMBB010000049.1, read as the reverse complement.
CCCGCCCTGACGACCGAGCAGGCGTCGGCCGTGGCCCCGACGATGAGCAGGATCTCGTCGTGGACGACCTACTACTCGATCAGCGAGCGGAACGGCTTCGGGGCGAACATCGAAGTGCCGGCCAGGCTGATCGACGGCACGGTGATCGCCCCGGGCGGCGTCTTCGACTTCTGGGACGTGGTCGGCGAAGTGACCGTCGAGAAGGGCTACCGCCAGGGCGGCGCGATCATCAACGGCCGGACCGAGCCACAGGGTGCCCTTGCCGGCGGGATCTGTTCGACCTCGACGACGATCTTCAACGCCGCCCTTCGGGCGGGCCTCCAGATGGGCGCCCGGCGGAACCACTACTACTACATCGACCGCTATCCGCTCGGCCTGGACGCGACGGTCTTCATCAGCGCCTCCGGCTCGAAGCAGACCGTGTCGTTCACCAACGACACGCCGTACCCGCTCCTGATCCGCGGCTACGCCGCGGACAAAGGTATCCGCCGCTCGGTCACGTTCGAGATCTGGAGCGTGCCGACCGGCCGGACCGTCTCGTTCAGCACGCCGATCGTGAAGAACCGCAAGCCGGCCACGACGATCACCCAGGAAACGGACACGCTGCCGGCGGGCCAGCGCAAGCAGGTCGAGTATCCGGTCGAGGGCAAGGACGTGTGGGTGACGCGGACGGTTCGGGACACGGACGGCAACGTCGTCCACGAGGAGACCTACTACTCGCACTACGCCCGGATCGACGGTCTGATCCTCGTCGGCACGGGCGGGAAGAGCCCGGTCCCCACGCCGTCGCCGGCCCCGACGCCGTCCCCGACCCCGACCCCGTCGCCGACTCCCACGCCCGCGCCATGACCGCGTCCAGCGGCCCTGTCCGAGCGGCCTGCCTGGTTCGGGCCACTCGACCCTCGCCCGGCGCAGCCCCACTCGGCGATCCTGACCGGCGGCCGGGCAGTGGCGCGGCCAACCCGGCAGGCGGGCACACCAGGGCGGGCAGATGGGCAACGCGATCGAGCTCGACCGGCTGACGAGGTCCTACGGCCACCGGCGCGGCGTCGTCGACCTCGAGGTCGAGGTGCGCGAGGGCGAGGTCTTCGGCTTCCTCGGCCCGAACGGCGCGGGCAAGACGACGACGATCCGGGTCCTGATGGGCTTCATCCGCCCGACCTCGGGTCGGGCGACGATCTTCGGCCTCGACGCCTGGTCGGACGCCCCGCGTCTCCACCGCCAGGTCGCCTACCTGGGGAGCGATCCGGGTTACCTGGGCGAGCTGACCGCGGCCGAGCTGCTTCGCCACCTGGCCCGGCTCCGGGGGCTCGCGCCCGCCGCCTGGTGGCCGCTCGCCGAGCGCGTCGACCTCGACCCGGGCATTCCGATCCGCAAGCTGTCGCGGGGCAACCGGAACAAGGTCGGGCTGGTCGCGGTGTTCATGGGCCACGAGCCGCTGCTCGTCCTCGACGAGCCGACGAGTGCGCTCGACCCGCTGATGCAGCGCGAGTTCCTCCGTCTCGTGGCCGAGGTCCGCGCCGAGGGGCGGACCGTCTTCCTCTCCTCCCACAACCTGCCCGAGGTGGAGCGCAGCTGCGATCGGATCGGGATCATCCGCGACGGCCGGCTGGTCGAGATCACGACCGTCGGGGCCCTCCTCTCCGGGCACTGGCGGTCGGTCAACCTCGTCCTGGGCACCCCGGCCGCTCCCGGCTACTTCGACCTGCCGAACGTCCAGGTCGTCGCCTCGAGCGGCCAGGACGTTCACCTCATGGTTCGCGGCGACGTGAACGAGCTCCTGGCGCGGATCGCCCGGCTCGACGTCCGGGACATCACGATCACGACCCCCGACGTCGAGGACCTCTTCCTGCGCTACTACGACGGCCAGGCGGGTGCTGCGTCGACGGCGGCCGACCAGGGCGCCGCCGCGAGGGCCGCCCGATGATCGGCGCGACCTTCCTGCTCGAGCTCCGGCGCAGCCGGTCGCTGACCGCCTGGCTGGTCGTCGTCGGGCTGGCCTATGGCGGCCTGATCGCCGTCTTCTACCCGACGATCAGCTCGAACAGCGCCGTCGTCGACCAGTACCTGAGCCTCTTCCCCAAGGAGATGATCGCCGCCTTCGGCCTCGAAGGCAGCCTGGCCGACCCGGGGATCTTCTTCAACACGTACATCGGCAGCATGCTCTGGCCGATCCTGGCCACGATCGGGGCGGTCCTGATCGCCACCCGCAGTGCCGCCGACCTCGACCGCGGCTGGATCGAGCTGCCGCTCTCGACCCCGGTCCCGCGGACGCGCTACCTCGGGGCGTCGATCGCCGCCCAGCTCGTCGCGCTTGCGATCCTGGCCGCGGCCACGACCGGTGGCGTCCTCGTCCTCGGCCTCCTGGTCGGGGCCCCGTTCGAGGCCGGGCACTTTGCCCTCGCCACCCTCCTCGCCTTCGCCTTCGGGTGCGCGATCGCCTCGGTGGCGACGCTCCTGGCGGTGGTCACCCTCAGCCGCGGCACGGCCGGCGGGATCGCGGCCGGCATCGTGATCGCGATGTACCTGTTCGAGGTCGTGGCCCGGATCGAGCCTGACCTGGCCGGGCTCGGCTCGCTCAGCGCCTTCCACTACCTCGAGTTCATCCCGGTCATCGACAGCGGCGCGCTCCCCTCGACCGATCTCGCCGTCTTCGCCGGTGTCTCGGTCGTCTCGTGGCTGCTCGCCGTGCTCGTCTTTCGGGGGCGCGACCTCGTCGCCTGACGGCCGTTCGGGCCTGCGGCATTCGGGCCTGCGGCATTCGGGCCGGCGGCGGGCGCGTCGAGCCGGGCGGGATTCGGGTCGAGCGGCCCTTGGCGTCCTCCGTCTCGGGCGCCATACTGAGCGTTCGCAGAGCGATCGTTCGCCAGGTCGCCAGCACCGGTGGATCCATGGTCAGCGTCGGTCTGATCGTCAACCCGAGCGCCTCGCACGACGTGCGGCGTCTCACCTCGCTCGCCCGCACGATGAGCGTCCACGAGCGCCTGAACGCGGTTGCCCGGATCATCGGCGGCCTGGCCGCGAGCGGGATCGACACGATCTGCTACATGGCCGAGCCGGCAGGCCTGGTCGAGCGGGCGGCCGAGCTCCTGGCGGCAGCCGGCCGGGCGAGTGACCGGGAGCGGCTGCCGGAGCTCCGGCCGGTCCTCGACGCGCCCGCGATCGACGCTGCCGGGACCGCCCGCGCGGCGGCCGCGATGGCCCGGCTGGGCGTCGCCTGCCTGATCACCCACGGGGGCGACGGCACGCATCGGGCGGCGATCAGCGGCTGGCCTGAGGCCGTAATCGTGCCGCTGGCCGGCGGGACGAACAACGCGTTCGCGATCCCGATCGACCCGACCGCCGCCGGTCTCGCCGCCGGGCTGTTCGCCGCCGACCCGGCGCGCCGCGCCGGGCACCTCCACCGATCCCCGCGACTCGAGGTTCGAGCCGACGGCCGCGACGGGGAGCGGCAGCCGACGATCGCCCTCGTCGATGTCGCGCTCATCGACGGAGGCTCCATCGGTGCCCGCGCGATCTGGGAGCCCGGGCTTCTGCTCGAGGCGGTCGTGGCCCGCAGCGACCCGGCCCTCACCGGCCTGGCCGGCGTGGCAGGGATGCTCCGGCCGCTCGGTGACGGACGCGGGCCCGGCATGCCGGCCGATCCTCCGCTGGCGGTCCACGTCCGGTTCGGCCCGGGCGGCACGACCGTCCGGGTCCCGCTCGGGCCCGGCTGGCTGGTTCCGATCGGGGTCGCCGGCTCGCGCCAGGCCCGTCCTGGCGAGGTGATCGAGCTCGGCACCGGAGACGGTGCGAGACCGGCCGGCTGGCGGACGATCGCCCTGGACGGCGAACGGGAGATCCCCCTTCCGCCCGGCGAACGGGCCGAGGTGCGGCTGGCGACCGATGGGCCGTTCGTCCTCGACGCGGCATCGCTCCTCCGCGCGGCGGCCGGGACGGGCGGGCTGGCCGGTGGGCGCGCTCGGCCGGGCGACGAGGGCCGTGTGGCCGGTGTGGCCGGTGCGGGAGACGCGGGCGGCGCGGGAGACGCGGGCGGCGCGGGCGGCGGAGGTGGCCGGCGATGACCTGCGTCGCGTCCCCTGCCACGACCTGGCGAGCCCTGCTCGACACCGGCGAGCGCGACGTGCCCCGCAACCTCGCCCTCGACGAGGCCCTGGCGCGGGCCGGCGGCCCGGTTCCGTCGGTCCGGCTCTGGCGGAACCGGCGAGCGGTGATCCTCGGCCGGTTCCAGGTCGCCACAGCCGAGGTCGACGAGGTTGCCTGTCACGAGCTCGGGGCTCCGGTCTACCGCCGCTTCACGGGTGGCGGTGCGGTGTACCACGACCCGGGCACGCTCTGCCTGAGCGTCGTCGTGCCGCGCCGGGATCCGGTTCCCGCCGGCCGGCAGATCGGTCTCCCGGCCGGCCTGCCGGGCATCTACCGGCTCGTGCTCGAGCCGCTGGCCGAGGCGACGCGACGCCTCGGAGTGGCTGCCGAGGCGACCGAACGCGAGGTCCTGGTCGATGGCCGGAAGGTCGCCGGGGTGGCGGCCTGGATCGGCGCTTCGGCCGCCCTGGTCCACGCCACGCTCCTCGTCGAGGCCGACCTCGGGGCGCTCGAGCGCACCCTCGACGGCCCGGGCGCACCGGGCGACCCGCGCTGGGAGCGGACGAGGAGCCGGCGCGTCCCGGTCACCTCGCTCGAGCGTGTTCTCCGGGGCCGCCGGGCCCCCGTCCCCGCCGCGGCCACCGTCGACGCCGCGGTTCTCGAAGCGATGTCGATCAGCGGCCGGGATCGCCGGCTCGACCCCGACCGGATCTCGGACACCGAAGCGGCGCTCGCCGAGCGCCTGCTCGCCGAGCGCTACGTCCGGCACGCCTGGCACGCGACCGGGACGAGCTGAAGGGAGGCGATGCCCAGCGTTCCTCGCCACGGCTGTTCACCCACCGCGGGTCCACGCTCATGGAGGATGAGTGATGCCCAGCAACGAAACGCTTCGCGAGATGCACCGCCAGATGCTGCGCATCCGTCTCTTCGAGGAGACGATCCAGCAGGCCTACTTCGAGGGCAAGACGCCCGCCTTCGACATCGCCGCCGGCCCCGTGCCCGGCGAGATGCACCTGGCGGCCGGCCAGGAACCGGTGGCGGCCGGCGTCTGTGCCCACCTCCGGCCGACGGACGCCGTGACGGCGACCCATCGGCCGCACCACGTCGCCCTCGCCCACGGCATGGACATGAAGAAGCTCGCTGCCGAGATCTTCGGCAAGGAGACCGGCCTCGGGCACGGCAAGGGCGGCCACATGCACCTGTTCGATCCGGCGACGAACTTCGGTTGCAGCGGGATCATCGCCGAGGGGATGCCGACCGCGGTCGGGCACGCGCTCGCCTTCAGGAAGCTCGGCCGCGACGACATCGCGGTCTCGTTCTTCGGTGAGGGCGCGGCCAACCAGGGCGCGTTCCACGAGTCGCTCAACCTGGCCGCGCTCTGGAAGCTCGGCGTCGTCTTCGTGTGCGAGGACAACGCCTGGGCGATCAGCGTCCCCAAGGAGAAGGCGACCGCCATCCCGAACAACAGCGACCGCGCTGCGGCCTACGGGATCCCCGGGGTCCTCGTCGCCGACAACGACCCGGTCGCGATCTACGAGGCGGCCGGCGAGGCGGTCGAGCGAGCCCGCCGGGGCGGCGGCCCCTCGCTCATCGAGGTCAAGACCGATCGCCTGCTCGGCCACTTCGAAGGGGACCCGCAGGTCTACCGCTCGAAGGAGGAGCTGGCCCTGCTCAAGGAACGCGACGCGCTCCGGGCGTTCGAACGCCGGCTGATCGACACCGGCGTGCTGACCGCCGCCGAGGCCGAGGCCGCCTGGCAGCAGGCCCGGGCCGAGGTCGACGCGGCGATCGAGTTCGCCCGCTCGAGCCCCTACCCCGAGCCGGCGTCGGCTCTTCAGCACGTCTTCGCGTAGCCGGAGGAGCTCACGATGGCAGTCGAAACGAAGCGCCTGTTGACGACGTCGAAGGCGATCTCGGAGGCGATCGCCCAGGAGATGGAGCGCGACCC
>CAYMBB010000048.1:4327-12081 GCA_964388515.1 uncultured Anaerolineaceae bacterium | reverse complement strand
GGAGGCCACCCAGACCTGGGGGGCCATGAGGATCCCCGCGTCGAGCCCGACGATCTCGTCACGCTCCTGGACCATCGAGCGCCACCAGGCCCGCTTGACGTTGTTCTTCAGCTCGACCCCGAGCGGCCCGTAATCCCAGACAGCGTTGATCCCGCCGTAGATCTCCGAGCTCGGGAAGATGAAGCCGCGGCGCTTCGAGAGCGAGACGATCGTCTCGAGGTTCGCGACCGCCGGCGCGACGTCGGCCTGCTCGGAGGTCGGGAGGGGGTCGGACACGGGTGGGGTCACTCCGCTGGGCGACCGGCCGTGGAACGCGCGGCGCTGCCGCGCACCGGGACGGTCGCGGGGATGGGTGGCCGGACGATCCTACCAGACCGCCCGAACCGGGCGGATTCGACACCGGGCGGCGGATCAGCGGTGGCAGCGCTGGCGGATCAGCGGCCGGTGCGGACCTCGTCGAGGAAGGCGAGCGAGCGAGCGTCCCGCTCGAGCGAGACCCGGATGAACTCGCGCATCGCGCCCTCCACCTCGCGCTCGACCGCCGCCGCCAGCCGGAGCGCGGCGAGGGCCTCGACGTCGAGGCGCTGGTAGGCCTTGAGCAGCTTGAGCGCCTGGACCGAGAGGCCGGCGACGGCGACCGGCGGGCCCGGATGGCGCTCGCACATGACGCCGCCGAGCGGGGGGACCCAGCGGAACGTCTCGGTCGGCTCGAGCATCCGGTCGCACTCGACGCAGCGGTCGACCTCGGGCCGGACGCCGAGCTCGTCGGCGAGGTGCATCTCGTACCAGCGGGCGACGCGTCCGGGCGCCATTCCGGCGTCGAGCAGCTCGTACGCCCGGCGCAGGAGGCCGTACAGCGGCTCGGCCTCGTGGCGCTCCTCGAGCGAGCGGTCGGCCAGCTCGGCGAGGTACCAGGCCGTCGCCGTTGACTCGAGCGAGTCGCGCAGCCGGAGCCAGGCATGGCCGACGCTCACCTGGGTGACGACGTCGAACGTCCGCCCGCGGGCGAGCGCGACGCGCAGCTCGGCGAACGGCTCGAGGCTGCCGCCAAGCCGGCTCGTCGGGCGGCGGACGCCCTTGGCGATCGCCTTGAGCTTGCCGTCACGGGGCGTGATCAGGGTCAGTACCCGGTCCGCCTCGCCCAGGTCGAACCGGGAGAGGACGATCGCGTCGGTGACATAGAGGCGCGGGCGCGGCACGCCCCCACCGTAGCACGCCGAGGCGCTGGCGCCGAGGTCCTCGCGGGCAGGCTTGTTATCATCCGTTCGTGCCCGCCCACCCCGCGCCCGTCGAGCTCGATCTGCCCGCCCTGATCGCCGACACCGAGGAGGAGATCCTCGGCCTCGTCCGCGATCGCGACCCCTCGACTCGCGGCCTGTACGAGATGGTCCGCTATCACCTCGGGCTCGACGGGAGCGGCGCCCCGGCCGGCAAGCGGATGCGGCCGCTCCTCGGCCTGCTCGCCTATGCCTCGATCACCGGGGAGTACCGCCCGGCCCTGCCCGGGGCGGCCGCGGTCGAGCTCGGCCACAACTTCAGCCTCGTCCACGACGACATCGAGGACCGCGATCGCGAGCGCCGCCACCGCCCCACGCTCTGGACCCTCCACGGCATCCCCCAGGCGATCAACGCCGGCGACACCCTCTTCACTCTGAGCCGGATCGCCCTCCACCGGCTGACCGACCTCGGCTTCAGCGACGCCCGGGTCCTGCGCCTGATGCGCCTCTACGACGAGACGTGCCTGGCGCTGTGCGAAGGCCAGTACATCGACATCTACACCAGCGAGCACGACGTCACGATGTCGGTCGAGCTCTACTTCGACATGATCGGGCGCAAGACGGCCGCCCTGATCGCCGCCTCGATCGAGGCCGGCGCGATCCTCGCCACCGAGGACGACGCGGTGATCGCCCGCTACCGGGCGTTCGGCTGGGCGCTCGGCCTGGCCTTCCAGCTCAACGACGACCTGCTGGGAATCTGGGGCGAGGAGCGGGCGACGGGCAAGGAGCCGAGCGACCTGGCCAAGCACAAGAAGACGCTCCCGGTCATCTACGCCTTCGAGCATGCCGGGCCGGCCGACCGGGCCCGCCTCGAGGCCCTCTACCGCTCGCCCGAGCCGGGTCCGACCGAGATCGCCGAGGCCGTCGCGATCCTGGAACGGGTCGGGGCCCGCGACTACACCCGCGACCAGGCCCGCCGCTACCGCGATGAGGCCCTCGCCGAGCTCGATGCCGCGGGCGTCGTCGAGCCGGCCGCGCGCGAGCGGCTCGAGCAGATCATGGTCGCGGTGATCAGCGCCTAGGCAGGCGACGGCCGCCGCTGATCGGGGGCCCGCGGCCGGCTAGCGGTCGGCCTCGTCGGCCTCCTCGTCGCCCGCCTGGGGCGGGCGCTGGCGGACCACGAGGACCTTGTCCACCCGCCGTCCGTCGACCGTCTCGACGGTCAGGACGAGGCCGTCCACCTCGACCCGGTCTCCGGGCGCCGGAACACCTCCGATCCGGTGGTAGATCAGCCCGCCGACCGTGTCGTACTCGTCCTGGTCCTCGAGCTCGAGCTCGATGTCGAACAGCTCGCCCAGCTCGTCGACCGCCGCCCGACCGTCGACCCGCGCCTCGTCCTCCGAGAGGCGCTCGACCATCGGCTCCTCGACGTCGTACTCGTCCTGGATCTCGCCCACGATCTCCTCGAGCAGGTCCTCGATCGTCACGATCCCGGCCGTCCCGCCGTACTCGTCGAGCACGATCGCGATGTGGACCTTCCGGCGCTGGAACTCGTGGAGGAGGTCGTCGATCGACATCGACTCGGGGACGAAGAGCGGCGCCCGCAGGATCGCCCGCAGCTCCGGGCGCGGCCCGGCCGCATCGCGCAGGTAGGGCAACAGGTCCTTGGCGTAGAGAATGCCGACGATCTCGTCGACCGACTCCTCGTAGACCGGGATCCGGCTGTGGCCCTCCTCGACGATCGTCTGGATCGCCTCGTCCATCGAGGCCGTCGCGGGCAGGGCCACGATCGCGGTCCGCGGGACCATCACCTCGTGCAGGCGCCGCTCGCCGAGCTCGATGACGGCGTTGATCATCTGCTCCTCCTCGGCCTCCAGGACGCCCTGCTCGCCGCCGCGCTCGATGATCAGCTTCAGCTCCTCGGCGCTGATCTGGGCCTCGGCGGTGACGTCCGCGCCGAGCCAGCCGGTGATCGCCCGGGTCGTCCCGCTGAGCAGAGCGACGAGCGGGGCGAGGATCCGGCCGAGGAGGTCGATCGGGCCGGCGAGACCGAGCGCAAACCGTTCCGGGTGGGCGAGTGCGAGCGTCTTGGGCACGAGCTCGCCGAAGACGATCGTGAACAGCGACAGGAGGACCGTGACGAGCAGAAGGGCGATCGCACCGGCCGCGTCCCGGAGCACCTCGACCCGGCCGAGGACGTCGGCCAGGCCCCGGGTGAGGCTGACCGCCGCGAACGCCGAGGCGAGGAAGCCGATGAACGTGATCCCGATCTGGATGACGGCCAGGAACCGGCCCGGGTTGTCGACCAGGTGGCGGACACGCCGCGCGCCGCGCGCCCCCTCGTCGACGAGCTGCTCGACGCGGCTGCGACGGACCGTCACGAGCGCGATCTCGGCCGCGACGAAGACGCCGTTGAGCAGGACGAGCAGGGCGATGACCGCCAGCTCGCCGATCGTGCCGCTCATCGCTCAGGCTCGTCGGCGGGCGAGCCGGGACGCGGTTCACGGATTCGGGCCGGCACGCCGACCGCCAGCTTGCCGGCGGGCACATCGTGGGTGACGACCGCCCCGGCCCCGGTCTTCGCGTCGTCGCCGATGTCGGCCGGGGCGACGATCATCGTGTCGACGCCGAGGAAGACCCGCTCGCCGATCCGGGTGCGGTGCTTGCGCCGACCATCGTAGTTGGCGGTGATCGTGCCGGCGCCGACGTTCGTCCCGGCCCCCACGTCGGCGTCGCCCAGGTAGCTCATGTGGTGCTGGCGGACCTCGACCCCCAGGCGGCTGTTCTTGATCTCGGCGTAGTTGCCGATCTGGCTCCGGTCGCCGACGACCGAGCCCGGCCGGAGGTGGGCGAACGGGCCGACCGTCACCTCGTCGCCGACCTCGGACGACTCGATGACGCTGGACACGATCCGGCAGTGTCGACCGACGAGCGCATCGACCAGACGGCTGCCCGACCCGATCAGCGTCCCCTCCCCGACCCGCGTCCGACCGCGGAGCACGACATGCGGCTCGAGGGTGACGTCGCTGGCCAGCTCGACCGAGGCGTCGAGGTAGACGGTCGAGGGGTCCTCCATCGTCACCCCGGCCAGGAGATGGCCGGTGATCAGCTCGGCCCGCAGCTCGCCTTCCGCCTCGGCCAGCTGGAGCCGATCGTTGATCCCGAGCAGCCGGCCGTCATCCTCGACCACGATCGAGGTGACCGCCAGCCCGTCCCGGCGGGCGAGCCCGACGAGATCGGTCAGGTAGAGCTCGCCCGTGGCCGCCGACGGGGTCACCGTCGGCAGGCGGCGGCGGAGCCAGGCGAGCTCGAAGGCGTACAGGCCGGCGTTGATCTCGCCGATCTCCAGCTCGCTCTCGGTCGCATCCCTGGCCTCGACGATCCGCTCGATCGAGCCGTCCGGACCCCGCACGATCCGGCCGAGCGAGCCGGGCTCATCGGTCGCGACGCTGACGAGCGCGACCGGAGCCCCGACCGCCCGACGTTGCTCGAGCAGGGCGCCGAGCAGCTCCGCGTCGAAGCGCGGTACGTCGCCGTTGAGGACGAGCAGCTCGCCCGCCTCGGCACGCAGCTCCGGGAGCGCGGCGAGCGCCGCCCGGACCGCGTCGCCCGTGCCGCGCGGCTCGTCCTGGAGGGCGAAGTCGGCGACGTCGGCGAACACCTCGCGGATCTGCGCCGTGGCCGGCGAGTAGACGACGACCGGCCGGCTGCCGGTCGCGGCGCGCGCCGCGTCGAGCACGTAGGCCAGCATCGGCCGGCCGCACAGCGGGTGGAGCAGCTTCGGCAGGCGCGAGCGCATCCGGGTGCCGAGCCCGGCGGCAAGCACAACGGCGACCGTGGTCGGCGGTCCCGGGTTCACGAACGGAGACGCCGGATGGCGCGACCGGGCGCGATCGGGACATTCCCGGCGCTGGCGCCGTCCGGCGTGTGAGGGGCTGATGGCATTGCTTGGCTGTCCGCATCCTAGGGGCCGCCCGCGACGGGTGTCAAGGACGGCACCCGTCCCGGTGGCGGGTCGCCGGCCGGATGAACGGGTCGGCTCAGATCCGGGCCCGCGACAGGCTATCCCCGGCGACCGGGCGGTGGGCGATCGCCTCGATCTCCACCCGTGCCCCCTTGGGCAGGGCCGCGACCGCGACGGTCGAGCGGGCCGGCGGCGGGTCGGGCATGTGGCGCGCGTAGACGGCGTTCACGGCCCCGAAGTCGGCGATGTCGACCAGGAAGATCGTCGTCTTCACGACGTCGGCCATCGTCAGCCCGGCCGCGTCGAGGACCGCCTCGAGGTTGCGCAGGGCGCGCTCGGCCTGTGCCTCCACGCCGTCCGCGAGCTCTCCGGTCGTCGGCTCGAGGCCGAGCTGGCCCGAGCAGAAGACGAACCCGTCGCTGCCGATCGCCTGGCTGTACGGGCCGATCGCCGCCGGGGCGCCGATCGTCGAGATCGCCTGTCGGGTCATCGCTCACTCCTTCCTGGTGACCGTCTCCTTGCTCGCCGCCGCGACGCCCGGGCCGGCGGCGAAGGTCGTCGGCTCGATCGCCGGATCGCCCGTCCCGAGCCGCGCCAACCGTCCCGCCTCGAGCGCCTCGCGCACGATGTCCGCGGCGGCCACGGCCTCGGCGAGTGAAGGATAGAGGACGAAGCTGGTCGGGCCGGAGCCGGACTGGCCGACCGGCCGCCCGAGCAGCCGGACGAGCGCCCGCCGGAAGGCGACGAGCTCGGGCACGAGGGCGAGCGTCGCCGGCAGCAGGTCGTTCGCGGCGGCGAGGACGGAGGCGCGCCGGAGGAGGTCGGCGGCGGCCAGGCCGGCCCGCAGCTCGGCGGCGAGGTGCTCCGAGCTGGCCCGGGCGGCGCCCGCGCCCGGTGGCCGGATGCCGGCCGCCCAGGCGGCGAAGACGTCGGGCGTGCGGACCGCGATCCCGGGCGTGATGAGCAGGACCCCGGGCGACTCGCCCCGGAGCGGCGCCAGGGGCGTCACCCGCTCGCCCCGACCCTCGATCACGGCCGGGCCGCCGACCAGGAAGAACGGGACGTCGGAGCCGAGCTCGAGCGCGACGGCCAGCCGGGCAGCCGGGTCGAGTTCCGCGCCCCAGGCCTCGAGCGCGCCGTCGATCGCGGCCGCGGCATCGCTGCTCCCGCCGCCCAGGCCGGCCGCGACGGGGATCCGCTTCTCGAGACGAACCGCGAGCGGCGGAGGCGGACCGGCCGGCCCGAGCCACGCCCGACCGACGGCCCGCCGGGTGGCCGCGAGGGCCCGCAGGACGAGATTGTCTTCGACCGGGCCGGCGTCGCGACCGGCGACGTGAAGCGTGTCCCGCCCGCCCGGCGCGGGCGCCAGGCTGAGCCGGTCGGCGAGCCTGAGCGGGACGGCGATCGAGTGGAGGGCATGGTAACCGTCCGGTCGCGGGCCGACGACGGCCAGGGTCAGGTTCAGCTTGGCCGGGGCGAGCCGGACGACCGGCGCGAGGCGACTCAGCGGATCACTCACCGGACGGCTCCGGGGCGGCGGGCGGGCGGCGTCGGCCGCGGGCATCGGGCGGCAGCGGCCCGAGCGTCTCGTGGAGCCGGAGCCACTCCCCGACCGAGAGCGTCTGGGGCCGCCGATCGGGCTCGATCCCGGCCGCGGCGAGGGCACGGCCGACGACGCCGGGCTCGAGCGGCAGCTGCCGGGCGAGGACGTTGTGGAGCATCTTGCGCCGCTCGCGGAAGGCGGCCTGGACGAGCCGCCAGAGCTGGTCCTCGGCCGTCGGCCCGAGGCGTCCGGGCGCATCGTCGGGCAGCGTGTCGAGGACGAGGATCGCCGATTCGACCGCCGGCTCCGGTTCGAATGCCGCGGACGGAACGCGCCGGGCGATCCGGACCCGGGCGTGGTACTGGACGAAGACGCTCAGGTAGCTCATCGCGCCCGGCGGCGCCGCGATCCGTTCGGCGACCTCGCGCTGGACCATCAGCACGAGCCGCTCGGGACGAGGCGGCTGGCCGAGCAGGCGGTGGAGGATCGGGCTCGTGATGTGGTAGGGCAGGTTGGCCACGACGTCGAAGGGTGGCGCGACGAGCCCGGCGAGGTCGACCTCGAGCGCGTCGCCCACGACGAGGCGGAGGCCCCCCGGCGCGGCCGGGTCGGCCGCGGCACGCGCGATCTCGGGCCCGAACGCCGTCCGCAGCCGGGCCGCCAGGGCCCGATCGAGCTCGATCGCGGTGACACGCGCCCCGCTGGCGAGCAGGCCGCCGGTCAGGATCCCCAGCCCAGGCCCGATCTCGAGGATCCGGCGCCCCGGCTGGGGTGCGGCCTCGGCCAGGATCGCCTCGAGCACGTCGACATCGGCCAGGAAGTTCTGGGACAGCGCGTGGCGCGCCCGGAGGCCGGCCTCGCCGAGGGCCTGCCGGACGCTGCGCGGATCGAGGCGGGGCGGGCGGGGCGGGCCAGTGCGACAGCCGGGGCCGCTGCCGTTGCCGCGACCGCTGCCGTTGCCGCGAACGCCGAGGCTGCCCGGGCCAGCACCGGGGCCGTCCGGGCCACCGCCGCCTGGTCCGCCGTCCGG
>CAYMBB010000048.1:0-4227 GCA_964388515.1 uncultured Anaerolineaceae bacterium | reverse complement strand
TCCGGTTCCCCGCGGCCTGGTCCCTCGCTCACCCGGTCACCCCCCGGTCGCGAGCGGCAGCGAGGGTCGGGCGTCGAGCTCGAAGCCGGCCCGCTCCCCGGCCTCGAAGCGACGGGCGCCAGCGGCGCCGATCATCGCCCCGTTGTCGGTGCACAGGCCCGGCCGGGGGACGACGAGCGGCAGCCCGTGCGCCTCGGCCTCCCCGGCCAGGCGCTCGCGGAGGACGCGGTTCGCGGCCACGCCGCCGCCGAGAACGATCGAGCGGGCACCGGTCGCCACGGCCGCCCGGATCGTCTTTGTGACCAGGACCTCGACGACCGACTCCTGGAACCCGTGGGCCAGCTCGGCGACAGTCGCCTCGGGTAGGCGGGCCTCGGGATCGTCGGCCGGCAGGCCTTCGTCGGCCCAGGCCGCGGCGATGATCCGGCGGGCCGCGGTCTTCAGGCCGCTGAAGCTGAAGTCATACGAGTCCCCGAGCCAGGCGCGCGGGAAGACGACGTCGCGCCTGATCGCGCCGGCGGCGGCGGCCATGATCGCCGGCCCGCCCGGATACCCAAGGCCGAGCAGCCGGCCGACCTTGTCGAACGCCTCGCCCGCCGCGTCGTCGACCGTCTCGCCCAGGAGGCGGTAGGTGAGGTGGTCGCGCATCTCGACCAGGAACGTGTGGCCGCCCGAGACGATGAGCGCGACGAGCGGGAAGACCGGCTCCGGCTTCTCGGGCTCGCCCGGATCGAGCAGCCAGGCGGCATAGAGGTGGCCTTCGAGGTGGTTCACCCCGACCAGCGGCTTCTCGTGGACGTAGGCCAGCGCCTTGGCGAAGTTGATCCCCACCAGGAGCGAGCCGGCGAGCCCAGGCCCGCGGGTAACCGCGATCGCGTCGACGTCATCCCAGTGGACGCCGGCCGCCTCCCAGGCCTCGTCCAGCACGGGCACGATCCAGCGCAGGTGAGCCCGGGCGGCCACCTCGGGCACGATCCCCCCGGTCGGGGCGTGGAGCGCGACCTGGCTGGCCACGACGTTGGCCTGGATCCGCCGGCCACCGCCGACGAGGGCGACGCCGGTCTCGTCGCAGCTGCTCTCGATCGCCAGCAGGAGCGGCCCGCTCACGGTCCATCCCCGGGCAGTGGCGCGGCGGCCAGCTCGGCCCGCAGCCGCTCGAGGCGGGCCGTCATCGCCGGACCGTCGAGCGTCTCGGTGGTCATGATCAGGGCGTCCTCGTTGTCGTCGCTGTAGTAGCGCGGCCGGATCCCGACCGGTCGGAAGCCGAACTTCTCGTACAAGCGCCGGGCCGGGATGTTCGACAGGCGGACCTCGAGCGTCGCCTCGCGGGCCTGGCGGCGCAGGGCCAGCTCGAGCAGGGCGATCAGGAGTCGCTCGGCGATCCGCCGCCGGCGCCACGAGGGGTGGACCGCGAACGTCGTGATGTGCGCCTCGTCGACCATCAGCCACATCCCGGCGTAGGCGACGACCCGCCCCTCGACCCGGACGACGAGGTAGGTCGCCAGCCGGTTCGACTCGAGCTCGGTCCGGTAGGCGTGCGGCGGCCAGGGCGTCGTGAAGCTGAGGCGCTCGATCTCCTGGACGGCCGGCAGATCGTCGAAGGTCATCGGCTCGACGGCGAACCTCACCGGTGGTCGCGCGACCATGCCACCTCCCCGCCCTGCTCGCGGACCCCGCGTGGCAGCGTCACGTACTCCGGCACGACCCGGGCCAGGTCGTCGATCTCGCCGGCCGCCAGCCGCGCGGCACCGAGCCGGACGAGGGCGCCGCCGAGCCCGGCGAGGGCGGCCCGGCCGAGCGAGCAGGCGGCCTCCGGCGCCCGTCCGTCGAGATCGACCGCCACGAGCGTCGTGCCGGCCGGCAGGTCAGGCCCGGCCCCGCCGGCAAGCAGCAGCACCGAGCCGTCACGGACGAGGACCCGGTCGGCCGGGCCGGCCGGCAGGAGGAGCGCGAGCGGTGGGCGCGCCCCGACCTCGGCCGCCGCGGCCAGGAGCGCCCTCCCGGTCGGGACCCCGGCCAGCGGCCGCCCCAGGGCGTGGGCGAGACCCTTGGCCGTGGCCAGGCCGACCCGCAGCCCGGTGAAGGCGCCCGGCCCGGTCCCGGCGACGATTGCGCCGAGTGCCGTCACAGGCAGCGAGTGGCTGACGAGGAGCTCGTCGATCCGGCGCAGCAGCTCCGCGCCGTGGCGATGGCCGGCCGGCCACAGCCGCTCGTCGACCATCCGGCCGGCCCGGTCGCCGAGCGCGACGAGCGCGGTCGAGGTGGCCGTGTCGAGGGCGAGGATCCAGCCGCCGGAGGCAGCGGGCGTTGCCGCCATGCTCAGGCCGCCTCCAGGTAGCGCCTGTAGCGCGCGTCCGTCGCCCGCAGGGTGATCGTCCGCGGCGCATCGCCGGTGCCCGCGATGATCACCTCGAGGCGCGCCCGGGGCAGGACGCCACGAAGCCGCTCGGCCCACTCGATGAGCGTCACGCCCTCGCCCTGGCGCTCGTCGAGCAGCCCGCCAGCGAGCGCCTCGACGGCATCGGCGAGCCGGTAGAGATCGAGGTGGAAGAGAGGCAGGCGACCCTCGTACTCGGCCATCAGGATGAAGCTCGGCGAGTTGATCGTCCCGACGACTCCCAGGCCGGCCCCGAATCCCTTGGCGAAGACGGTCTTGCCGGCACCCAGGTCTCCAACCAGCGAGATCACGTCACCCGGCCGGGCAACGGCGGCCAGGCGGGCCGCCAGGTCGCGGGTCGTCGCCGGATCGGTCGTGACGATGCGCCGCTCGAGGGCGGCCGTGGTTGCCATGGAGCGAGGGTACCCGAACCGCGGGGCCGCGTCCGGGAGGCCGCGCCGGTCGCGCGGTCGGTCAGACGAAGCGCTCGAGGTCGGCCAGGGGCACGACCAGCGGCCGGGCCTCGCCGACCTCGACGAGACCCGCCTCGAGATGGACCCCGGCTGCGAACCGGCGCCGACCGGCCAGGCCGAGCCAGCGCCCCTCCCGACCGGCGGCCGGCCCGTGCCGGACGCGCACCAGGTCGGCCGGCAGGGGCGGCAGGGGCGCGGCCGGCGGATCGAACAGGAGCGCCGGCGGGTCGCCGATGATCGCCACCTCCCGCCCGGCCAGGGCGAGCAGGAGGGCGAGAGCGGGCGACGCGATCGGCCGGCGGACGTGGCCCTCGAGGACGAGGACGGCGAACGGCGCCGGCGGGTGGAGACTCGCCCGCTGGCGGGCTTCGGAGGAGGCGAGATCGCGCAGGTCGCGGCTCGAGACGGCCGCGGCCACGACGCCCCGGATGCCCATCGCCCGGGCCCTGGTCAGCGTCTCGGCATCGACCCGTGACCCGGCCACCACGATCGCCCCGGCCAGGCCGACGTCGAGGGCCCCGCGCGACAGCTCACCCTCGGCGTCGGCGAGGACCTCGAGCCGGCCGCGGGCCGGTCCCCCGATCACCATCGTCCCGGCCAGCGCGGCGGTGGCCGTCGCCAGGCTAATCCCGGACCCCGGACGCACGGCCCGCACGATCCCGGCCGCCGGCGCCTCGAGCAGCCCGTCCCGGTCGCCGCCCGCGACCTGCCAACCGTCGGTCCCCCGGAACAGGAGCTCACCCTCGTCGATCGCGCTTCGCGAGCGCCGGACGCCGCCCCGACGACGGCCGTCGAGCCACCAGCTGCCGGGCGCAGCGTCCGCTCCGACGGCCCCGGGCGGGACTGTGGCGACACGGCCACCCAGGACGCGCTCGGCCAGCGGCGCACCGGCCAGGACGCTCTCGCCGGCGGCGACGAGCGGGCGGTCGCCCGGGGCAAGGGCCAGCCATGCCACCGGCGCGCCCAGGACGAGCGTCCGGGGCGCGACGAGCTCCAGGCCGGGCGGCGGCGCGGCGGCGGCGCGGCGACGGGTCGTCATCGCTCGAGCCCCGGCCAGAACGCGCCCTGCCAGGCCGCCAGCAGGTGACGTCGCCGCTCCGACCGCTCGGGGAGCCGGAGCGGGACGTCACGCAGGTCGACGACCAGACCACCGAGGCCGCCGCTCACCCCGACCTCCAACCGGCGACCGCGGGCCCCGATCACGCCCGGGCCGCGGAAGCGGCGCTCGGCGAGCGCGCTCCGGCCGGGCGGCCGGTCGCCGAGCTGGAGTACAGCGGCCCCGAGGTCGAGTTCGCTCGAACCGCCACAGGCCCGCACGACCGCTCGGCCGGCAGGGTGGCGCCGATCGCCAGATGGGTACGCTGGAGCGGCTGCGGC
>CAYMBB010000047.1:0-12454 GCA_964388515.1 uncultured Anaerolineaceae bacterium | reverse complement strand
CCTCCTCGATCTGGGCAGCGCGTTCCTGGCCGTCGAGATGGCCCTCGAGGAACTCCGGCCTGCCGACCGCGTGCTCGTCCGGGTGAGCAGCGGGCCGCTCGTCGAGGGGGCGGTGCTCGCTGCCGTCGAGGCGCTCTCCGGGGCTCCGCTCGAGCGTGTGCTCGCCGTCGCCGACGCGGCAGCTGGCGCCCCGAAGCTTCCCGGTATGCCGTCTGGCGAGCAGGCGCTGTGAGCGTGGAGCTGGCCGCGCGCTGGGTTCGCCTCGCGGCGGCGCGGATCGCCGAGCAGCGTGGGTGGCTCACGGATCTCGACGCTGCGATCGGCGACGGGGATCACGGCATCAACCTCGACCGTGGGTTCGACATCGTCCTCGCGCGCCTCGACCGCGGCGACCTCGCCGCCGATGAACCCGGTCTCCTCCTGCTCGGGGCCGGGCGACTGATCATGGGCACCGTCGGCGGTGCGAGCGGTGCCCTCTACGGGCGGGCATTCATGCGCGCCGGAGCGCGCCTCGAGGCGGGAGCAACCGGCCTCGGTGACCTCGCAGACGCGCTCCGCGAGGCGACCGAGGCGATCGCCACGCTCGGACGATCACGACCCGGCGAGAAGACGATGCTTGACGCGCTCGCGCCCGCCGTGGAGGCGCTGAGCGACGCGGTCCGCGAGGGGGCTCTGCTGGCCGAGGCGTTCGACCGCGCGGCGGCCGCCGCTGAGGCCGGGGCCCTGACAACAATCCCCATGCTCGCCACCAAGGGTCGGGCCAGCTATCTCGGGGAACGATCGATCGGTCACCTCGACCCCGGCGCGGCGTCGAGCGCCCTCCTCCTGCGAGCCCTCGCCGACGCCCTCGCCGACGCCTGATCCCGTCCGACCGCGCGGGTCGGCCTCCGGCGCGCGAATCCGGACAGTGTTTTGACGTTTCCGGACCGCCTCCGTGGGTAGTGTTCATGACCACAGGTCACGGTACCCGGCGGCCCCTGGTCGCCGGTGCCCATGCGTCCTGGGTGCGCCGGGTCCTCAGGAGGAGAAGGAGGGCAGATCGCGCAGCTCCTCGGGTTCCATTGGCAGCCGGCTCGCATGCCGCTTGATGGCACGTTTGCTGGACGATCGGGGCCCACCCCTGGGGCGCCTCGTCGCGAACGTTCGTTGAAGCTCCAGACACTGAGGGAGAAGTGGATATGACGATAGAACTGTTCGTGGCGGAGGTCATCGGGACCGCGATCCTGATCCTCCTCGGCGACGGCGTCGTGGCCGGCGTCCTGCTCGCCAAGTCGAAGGCGCAGAACTCGGGCTGGATCGTCATCACCATGGGGTGGGGTCTCGCCGTGGCGCTGGCGGTCTACGCGGTCGGCGGGTTCAGCGGCGCTCACATCAACCCGGCGGTCACCTTGGCCGTGTTCCTCACGGATCCCGCGTTCGGGGTCGACAAGCTCATCGGCTATTGGGCGGCACAGTTCACCGGCGCCTTCCTCGGGGCGGTGCTGGTCTACCTCCACTACTACCCGCACTGGGGAGCCACCGAGGATGCGAACCTGAAGCTGGCCGTGTTCAGCACCGGCCCGGCCGTCCGCAGCTACTCGTGGAACTTCGTCAGCGAGGTCATCGGCACGTTCGTTCTCGTCTTCGTCGGCTTCGCCATGGGCGGTCCCGCCGCGCCGATCGCGCCGCTCATGTGGGGGTTCCTCGTTGTTGTGATCGGCTTGTCCCTCGGTGGGACGACCGGGTACGCGATCAACCCCACCCGCGACCTCGGGCCGCGGGTCGCCCACTTCCTCCTGCCGATCCCAGGCAAGCGCGACTCGGACTGGCAGTACTCCTGGATCCCGGTCGTCGGCCCGCTCCTCGGCGGTGCTCTCGGCGGCGTCGCCTACACGGCGCTGTTCACGAATTTCATCCTCAAGGCGGCCGGTGGCTGAGACGATCCAGGCAGTGGCGCGGGCCGCGGCGCTGACTGCATCGCCTGACCCCCACCGGGGCAATGACCGGCCCCGATCCGCCTTCCGGCCCGCGGCTCGCGACATGGAGATCAGATGAAGAAGCTCATCAACAGCCCGGAGAAGGTCGTCGACGAAGCCCTGGCCGGAATGGCCGCGGCGCACGCCGACCTCATCCGGGTGGAGGAACCGAACATCATCGTCCGCCGGGACGCCCCACGACCCGGCAAGGTGGGCGTGATCTCGGGAGGCGGCTCGGGCCACGAGCCGATGCACGGCGGCTTCGTCGGGCGCGGCATGCTCGATGCCGCCTGTCCGGGCGCCGTCTTCACCTCCCCGGTCCCCGACCAGATGCTCGCCGCGACGAAGGCCGTCGACGGTGGAGCAGGGGTCCTCCACATCGTCAAGAACTACACCGGCGACATCATGAACTTCGAGCTCGCGGCTGAGCTGGCCCGGGCCGAGGGGATCGAGGTGACGTCCGTCGTCATCGCCGACGACGTCGCCGTCAAGGACTCGCTCTACACCGCCGGGCGCCGTGGCGTCGGCGGCACCGTGCTGGCCGAGAAGATCGTCGGGGCCGCAGCCGAGGCCGGCGCGGATCTCGCGACGGTCACCGGTCTCTGCCAGAGGGTCCAGGACAACGTCCGCTCGATGGGCATGGCGCTCACGAGCTGCACGGTCCCGATGGCCGGCAAGCCGACGTTCGAACTCGGCGACGACGAGATGGAGATCGGGATCGGGATCCACGGCGAGCCGGGTCGGACCCGGATGAAGCTCGCCCCGGCCGACGAGATCACCCGGATGCTCGCCACGCCGATCCTCGACGACCTCCCGTTCCGGAGCGGGGATTCCGTCCTCGCCTTCGTCAACGGGATGGGCGGCACTCCGCTCATCGAGCTCTACGTCGTCTACAACGCCCTCGCCCGCATCCTCGCGGGTCGCGGGATCACGATCGCACGGAGCCTCGTGGGAAGCTACATTACGTCACTCGAGATGGCCGGCTGCTCGATCACCCTCCTCCGGCTCGACGACGAACTGACCGGGTACTGGGACGCGCCGGTTCACACCCCGGCGCTCCGCTGGGGCGTCTGACCGGAAACGGGCGCAGGCCCACGGATAGCGGAGTCGAGATGGGTATCACGTTCGCCGATGTCGTGGCCTGGATCCGGACATTCGCCGCAACAGTGGCGGCGAACAAGACGTACCTGACCGAGCTCGACTCCGCGATCGGCGACGCCGATCACGGGATCAACATGGATCGCGGGTTCCAGGCCGTGACGGGCAAGCTCGACACGTTCGCGTCCAGCGATATCGGCGGCTGCCTCAAGACCGTTGGGTCGACCCTTGTCTCGACCGTCGGCGGGGCGAGCGGCCCGCTGTACGGGATGTTCTTTCTGCAGATGGGGGGCGCGGCAGCCGGCAAGGAGTCCCTCTCCCTGGCCGAGTTTGCCGCGGCCTTCGAGGCCGGCGTGGCGGGCGTCCAGCGGATCGGCAAGGCCGAGCCGGGGGACAAGACGATGCTCGAGGCCCTCCTGCCGGCGCGGGACGCGCTCGCCGCCGCCGCGACCGACGGTCTCGCCGTCGGTCCGGCCCTCGAGCGCGCCGCGGAGGCCGCCGAGGCCGGGATGCTCGCCACGGTGCCGCTCGTCGCCCGCAAGGGCCGCGCGAGCTACCTGGGCGAGCGAAGTGCCGGCCACCAGGACCCCGGAGCGACCTCCTCCTTCTACCTCCTGAGGTCCGCCGCGAATGCGTGGTCGGGGATCTGACCCCGGCCCGCCACATCACGTCAACGACTGGAGACTGCGTCACATGACAACGTACGTGGGGGCCCTCGACCAGGGCACGACCAGCACCCGCTTCATGATCTTCGACCACAGCGGCCACGTCGTCGCCGTGGATCAGAAGGAACATGAGCAGATCTACCCGAAGCCGGGCTGGGTCGAGCACGACCCGCTCGAGATCTGGACCCGCAGCGTCGAGGTCACGAGAGGTGCCCTGGCGAAGGCGGGGATCACCGCCGCGGACCTCGCCGCCGTCGGTGTCACGAACCAGCGCGAGACGACGGTCGTCTGGGATCGCCGGACCGGCAAGCCGGTCTACAACGCGATCGTCTGGCAGGACACCCGGACCGACCAGATCTGCAACGAGCTGGCCAGGGACGGCGGCCAGGATCGGCTCCGCCCGAAGACGGGCCTGCCGCTCGCCACCTACTTCTCGGGCCCGAAGATCAAGTGGATCCTCGACAACGTCGCGGGCGCCCGGGCGAAGGCGGAGGCCGGCGACCTCCTCTTCGGCAACATCGACACCTGGTGCATCTGGAACATGACCGGCGGCCCGAGCGGCGGCGTCCATGTCACGGACGTCTCGAACGCGAGCCGGACGCTCCTGTTCAACTACACGACCCTCGACTGGGATCCCGAGATCCTCGAGCTCATGGGGATCCCGCGGGCGATGCTCCCGAACGTGAAGGCCTCGAGCCAGGTGTACGGCAAGGCTGTCGGCGATCTGGCCGGCGTGCCGGTGGCCGGTGACCTGGGCGACCAGCAAGCGGCCCTCTTCGGCCAGACGTGCTACTCCGCCGGCGAGGCGAAGAACACCTACGGCACCGGCTGCTTCATGCTCCTCAACACGGGCACCAAGGCCGTCCCCTCGAAGAGCGGACTCCTGACGACGCTCGCCTACAAGATCGGCGACCAGCCCGCGCAGTACGCGCTCGAGGGCTCGATCGCGATCACCGGCGCGCTCGTCCAGTGGCTCCGCGACAACCTCGGGATGATCGAGAAGTCCACCGACGTCGAGGCGCTGGCGCGCACGGTCGACGACAACGGTGGCGTCTACTTCGTCCCGGCCTTCAGCGGCCTCTTCGCGCCCTACTGGAAGAACGACGCCCGGGGCGTGATCGCCGGCCTGACCCGCTACGTCAACAAGGGCCACATCGCGCGCGCCGTCCTCGAGGCGACCGCGTGGCAGACGCGCGAGGTGCTCGATGCGATGAACGCCGACTCCGGCGTTCCGCTCACCGCCCTCAAGGTCGACGGCGGCATGGTCTACAACGAGCTGCTCATGCAGTTCCAGTCGGACGTCCTGAACGTCCCGGTCATCCGTCCGCAGGTTGCCGAGACGACGGCGCTCGGCGCGGCGTACGCTGCCGGGCTCGCGGTCGGCTACTGGAAGGAAGTCGAGGACCTGCGCCAGAATTGGGCCAAGGACAAGGAGTGGCATCCGACGATGGACGACGCCACTCGGGAGCGCGAGTACCGCTTCTGGAAGAAGGCCGTGACCAGGACCTTCGGCTGGGTCGAGTAGATCGGACGACCCGAACGTGAGGGGCCCCGGTGTCCGTGCGGAGACCGGGGCCCATCGCCGCGAGCGGTCGTATCGTGCCGGATTCAGCCACACCTTGCGTCGGCATCGTCGTCGTGTCGCACTCTGTGCGGATCGCCGATGGGACCGTCGAGCTGGCCGCCGAAATGGCCGGGCCTGATGTCCGGCTCGTCGCCGCGGGAGGGGCCGTGGATGGTTCGCTCGGCACCGACGCGGCTCGGATCGCCGACGCGATTCGAGCCGCCGACGCTGGTGCCGGGGTGCTCGTCGTCGCGGACCTTGGCAGCGCCGTCCTCGCCACCCTCACGGCGCTCGATCTTCTCGGCGAGGGCGAGTCGGGCCGGGTCCGCCTTAGCCGCGGCCCGCTCGTCGAGGGGGCCGTGATCGCCGCCGTCCAGGCGAGCACTGGCGCCTCCCTCGACGAGGTTGCCGCCGCGGCGGAAGGGGCGGCCTCCCTGTCGAAGGGATAGAGTGTGGCGAGCAGGGTGACGGGGGTCGGAGCACTGAACACGGTCGGACGGAGCCACTGCCCACGCTCGCTGCGACCGAACTGATCGAGGGGAACAGGATGGCTTCGTCGCACGCCGTCGATGTGCTCGTCGTCGGCGGAGGGCTCACGGGAGCCGGGATCCTCAGGGACCTGGCCCGCCGGGGGCTGCGCTCCCTGCTCGTCGAGCGGGGCGACTTCGGCACCGGTACCACGGGGCGCTATCACGGGCTCCTGCATTCCGGTGGCCGCTATGTCGCGAAGGACCCGCTGGCCGCCCGCGAGTGCATCGCCGAGAACCGGGTCCTGCGCCGGATTGCCCCGGCGAGCATCGAGGACACCGGCGGCTACTTCGTCGCCACGCCCGACGACCCCGACGACTACGTCGACGGGTTCGCGGCGGCCTGCGCCGCGTGCGACGTCGACTGCGAGGAGGTCCCGATCGCCGAGCTCCTGGCCCGCGAGCCTGCCGTCAACCGCCGGGCCCGTCGGGCGTTCCGGGTTCCCGATGCGTCAGTCGAGCCCTGGCAGCTCATCGAATCCAACCTGGCCGACGCGCGACAGCGCGGCAGCGAGGCGTGGTCATACCACCGTGTCGTCGGCTTCGACCGGCAGGGCGAGCGGGTCGTGGTTGTGACGCTGCGCGACGAGCGGAGCGGGAGCCTGGTCCGGATCGCGCCGCGCTTCGTGGTGTCGGCGGCCGGGGCGTGGGCCGGCCAGATCGCGGCTCTGGCCGGGCTCGAGCTGACGATGGTTCCGGGCAAGGGGACGATGCTCATCTACAACCATCGGATGACCGACGCGGTCGTCAACCGCTGTCACCGGCCCGCCGACGGGGACATCATGGTCCCGGTCCACACCGTCGCGATCCTGGGCACGACCGACGAGCGCGTTCCTGATCCGGACCAGTACGAGATCACCCGCGAGGAGGTTGCTCGCCTCGTCGCCGAGGGGACGAAGCTGTTCCCCGACCTGCCCCGGATGCGGATCCTCCGGGCGTACGCCGGGGTACGGCCGCTCTACCAGGCGCCGACCACGGCGAGCGCCACCCCGGTCGACAACCGTGCGATCTCGCGAGCTCACACCATCCTCGACCACGCCGCCGACGGGGTCGAGAACTACGTCACGATCGTCGGCGGCAAGGTGACCACCTTCCGGCTCATGGCCGAGCAGACGGTCGATCTGGTCGCCGCCAAGCTCGGCGTCGACGAGCGGTGCACGACGGCCGAGGAAATCCTGCCGGGGAATGAGCCTCGGCGCACGTACTGGCTCGGTCACCGACTCGCGGAGCTCGAAGCGGAGGGCGGCGGCGACGCCCGACTCCTGTGCGAGTGCGAGCTCGTTACCCAGCCGATGCTCGAGCGCTACCTCGACCAGCACTGGCCGTGCACGCTGGACGACATCCGGCGCGGGACGCGCCTCGGGATGGGGCCCTGCCAGGGAGGCTTCTGCACCTTCCGGGCGGCTGGCCTCGTCGCCCAGCGGGCCCTGGAAACGGTGGGGGCTGCGAGAGATGTCGCGGGCGGCCGCCCCGACACACTCTCGCCGCTCGATCATGACGGGATCGCGGACATGGCCGACCGTACCCTGACCGCGTTCCTCCGCGAGCGCTACAAGGGGACGCGGCCGATCGCCACCGGGCGCCAGCTCCAGCAGATGCTCATGATCACCGGGGTCTACGTCGGCGTGCTCGGGGTCGATTCGCTCCCCGTTCTGCGGCCCGGTCCGGACAGGGAGCCGGAGGCGAGCGATGCCGAGCGCTGACGTCGTCGTGGTCGGGGCCGGCCTCGCCGGTCTCACCGCCGCCGCCCGGCTGGTCGAGGCCGGGGCGAGCGTCCACCTGGTGGCCAAGGGACACGGCACGACCCACTGGGGGGCCGGCGGCATGGACGTCGGCGCCGTGGCGGGGGCGTCCACTCCGGGCGGGTCGGTCAGCGCCCTGGCGCGCCTCCCCGGCCATCCGTACGCATTCCTCGCCGTCGACACGCGGCCCGCGATCGACTGGCTTCTTGCGACGCTGGCCGCGCAGGGCCTTCCCTATGCCGGGGGGCTCGACGAGCCGATCCGGCGGGTCCCGACCGCGATCGGCGGGACGCGGCCGGCGGCGATCGTCCCGTATGGTCAGGCCGCGGCACTCCGCCCGTGGGCGCCCGACGAGCCGCTCGTCATCTGCGGCCCGTCCGGCTTCAAGGACTTCTGGCCGGCGGCGATCGCGCTGAGCCTGACCAGGCCCGCGGTCTGGGCCCGGGCCGACAACCGACCTGCCACCTGCGAGGCTCTCACGGTCGACCTGCCCGGCCTGGCCGGACGGCACAACCTCGATGCCCTCGAGCTCGCCCGGCGCTTCGACGACCCGGCCTGGCGTGGACGGGCGCTCGATGTCATCGCCCGGGCGCTGGATGCGCGCGGTGCGCGCGGCGGGGGTTCGGGCCGGGTCGGATTGCCGGCCGTGCTCGGACTGCGCGATCATGCGGCGGCCCTCGAGGAGGCGCGCCGGCGTCTGCCCCTGGAGCCATTCGAAATTCCGCTCGTGCCGCCGAGCGTGCCCGGCGTGCGTCTCTACGAGGCGCTGCGGGCGGTCATCCGTCGGGCGGGTGGGCGGATCCAGATCGGTGAGCCGGTAGCTCGGATCGAGCGCGAGGGCGATCGCGTGCTCGCCGTCCACCTCGAGGCCGCAGTCAGGACGTTCCCGATCCGGACCGCGGCGCTGATCCTGGCCACCGGCTCGATCGCCGGCGGGGGGCTCGTCGGAACCCCCGACGGGACGCTCGAGGAGCCGGTCCTCGGGCTGCCGGTCGAGGCGCCTGGCGTCGAGGACTGGCTTGCCCGGGACGGACTCGATCCGGCCGGGCATCCGCTCGAGGCCGCCGGCATCCGGACGGATGCCCGGCTGCGGCCCGTCGACCCGACCTCCGGGGCGCCGGTGCTTGCCAACGTCTTCGCGGCAGGCGCGCTCCTGGCGGGTCAGCGAGCGCTCCGGGAGCGGTGCGGCGACGGCGTGGCGGTCGCGAGCGGCTGGCGCGCGGCGGGCGAGCTGATCGGCGGGCCGCCCGCCCATGCGACCGAGTCGGGAGCGGTGCGGTGACGATCGCGGATCTCGTCCGTGAGGCGTCGGCCGAGCACGTCGCGTACTCGGCCGACGAGTGCCTCAAGTGCAACGTCTGCAACACGGTCTGCCCCGTCGTGCGCGTGACCGATCTCTTCCCGGGGCCGAAGTACGTCGGTCCCCAGGCGCAGCGGTTCAGGCTCGCCCGCGGTCAGGCGATCCAGGGCGCCGGGTCCGCGCCCGTCCCGTCCCCCGACCACTGGGTCGACTACTGCTCCGGCTGCGGCTGGTGCACAAGTGCCTGCCCGGCCGGAGTGAAGATCGCCGAGATCAACAACCAGGCGCGGGCCCGGATGCGCGAGGGGAGGCGTCCCAGTCTCCGCGACTGGGGCCTCAGCCAGACCGACCTGACCGGCCGGCTCGGGGTCGTCGCCTCGCCGCTCGCCAACTGGGCGCTCGCGAACGGCGCCGTCCGGATGCTGGTCGAGAAGACGATCGGGGTCCACCGCGCTGCGCCGGTTCCCAGGTTTGCCCGGCGCACGTTCCAGTCGAGTTGGAAGCGGCGAGCGCGGAAATCCCCGGAGCTGCCGGGCCCGGACCGCGCCGTCGTCTACTTCCATGGCTGCGCCGCCAACTACTACGAGCCGCATGTGGCGCAGGCCGCGGTCGAGGTCCTCGAGCGGAACGGCTTCTCGGTCATCGTCCCCGAGCAGGTTTGCTGCGGCCTCCCGCTGATCAGCAATGGCCTCTATGAGGACGCCCGGGGACATGCCCGCCGGAACGCGGCGGTGCTCGCGGCCTATGCCCGTCAGGGGTACCGGATCGTGGGAACCTCGACGTCGTGCACGCACACGATGAAGGCCGAGTACCGCGAGATGCTCGACCTGCGCGATGAGGAGACGGAGGCCGTCGCTACGGCGACCTGGGACCTCTGCGAGTTCCTGCTCGACCTCCACGAGCAGGGCCGGCTCGACACGAGCTTCGGGCGCCTCGACATGCACCTGCCGTACCACGGGCCGTGCCAGCTGCGGAGCCACGGGATCGGGCTGCCCGCCCTCGAGCTGCTCGCGCTCATCCCCGGTCTTCGCGCGGTCGACATGGATCACGACTGCTGCGGGATCGCGGGCACGTACGGGCTCAAGCGCGAGAAGTACGAGATCGCGATGAAGGTCGGCGAACAGCTCTTCCGGAAGGTGGCCGCATCCGGCGCGAGCATGGCCGCCTGCGACTCCGAGACCTGCCGCTGGCAGATCGAGAAGGCGACCGGGGTCCGCGTCCGCCACCCGGTCGAGTTCCTCGCCGAGGCCTACCGCTCCGGGGACGCCGGGCAGCGCCGGGCCGAGGGCGACCGGCCTGTCGACGCGGCCGGCTGACGCGTGCGCATCCTCGTTGTCGGCGCGGGCGCGGTGGGGTCGTTCCTCGGTGGAACGCTGGCAGCGGCCGGTCACGAGATCGCCATCCTCCGCCGCGGGCAGGAGCCGGCTGCCGTTCGCGGACCGCTCGAGCTGATCGGGCCCGGATCGGAGCGCCGCCGGGTCGAGGTCCTGTGGGCTGGGTCGCCAGGTGGTCTCACGTGGCCGCCCGACCTCGTCCTGCTCGCGGTCAAGCTCTACGACCTGCCGGCCGCCGTCGATGCCGTCGCGGCATGGCCGGCAGCCCCGACCCTGACCGTCCAGAACGGCATCGGCGCCGAGGAGGAGGTTGCCGTCCGGCGACCGGCGGCCGGGCTCCTGGCCGGCTCGCTGACGACCGCCGTGGAGCTCGGGGTGGGTGACACGGTCCTCCGCCACCGGCGGGGCGGGATCGGCATCGCCCCGGTCCGAGGGGACGTCGCCGTGGTACTCGCCGAGGTCGTCCGATCGTGCGCGTCCGGCGGCCTGCTGGCTTGTGCCTGCCGTGATGCCGCGGCGATGAAGTGGTCGAAGCTCCTGGGCAACCTCGTCGGCAACGCGACCGCCGCGATCCTCGACCTCGAGCCGTCGGTGGTCTACGCGGACCCACGGCTCTTCACCATCGAGCGCCGCCAGCTTCTCGAGGCGCTCGCGGTGATGGACGCGCTCGGGCTCCAGCCGCTCGCCTTGCCCGGGCTGGACGCGCGGCTCCTCGCGCTGGGCATGCGCCTGCCGGAAACGCTCGGCCGCTTCGTCTTCGGGCCGATCGTCCGTGCCGGACGAGGTGGCAAGATGCCGTCGCTGCTCCTCCAGCTTCGCACGAGGCCGGTGGAGCGCCGGACGGAGGTGACCTGGTTGAACGGGGCAGTGGCCCTGGCCGGTGAGCGAATGGGGGTGCCGACGCCGGTCAATCGTGCGCTCGCCACGCTGGTCGAGGAGGCAGCGGGCGATCCGGAGCGTCGGGCGTGGTTCCGTGGTCGGCCGGATCGGCTGCTGGCGGCCATCTCACCCGCGGGGAACACCAGAAGACCCTGAAACGGCTCGTCCGCTGATCAGGAAAGGGATCACTCCATGCGTGCTGCCGAGATCGAGATACGCAACCCCTCCGGACTGCATGCTCGGCCGGCTGCCCTGTTCGTCAGGGCGGCGGCCGGGTTTCGCTCGAAGGTGACGGTCGAGAACCTCGATCGAAGCACGACGCCATGCGACGCGAAGAGCATCCTCGCGGTCCTCGGTGCCGGTATCGCCAAGGGGCACCTCGTTCGCATCGCCGCGGATGGCGAGGACGAGGAACAGGCGCTCGAGGCGCTGCGCGAGCTCATCGCCGGGGGTCTCGGCGAGGCACTCGATTGAGGCCGGCACGACCCGGGTGCGCGGTCTCGCCGATGCATCAGAGGCCGCCGCAGTCCTCTCCGGGGCGTCCGCCAGGATCGCGGTGGTCACCCGCCGGGCACGTCCAGCCATGGCGCGCCTCGTCGGTCCGGAGCGCCCCGTATACTCCCGCCGATGGATTTCTCACTGCTGCTCGGTGGCGCCACGGCCGCCGCGGCCGGCTACCTGATCGGTGGCATCCCGTGGGGCGTGATCATCGCCCGGGTCGTCGGCGGGCCCGACCCGCGCACGCTCGGCAGTGGCCGGACGGGCGGGGCCAACGTCCTCCGGGCGCTCGGCCCCCGGCTAGCGGCCGTCTCGGGCCTGCTCGACATGCTCAAGGGGACGGTCGCCGTCCTCCTCGTCCGGCTGCTCGGGCTCGGCCCGGCGATCGAGGTGCTCGCCGCGCTCGCCGCGATCCTCGGCCACAGCCGCTCGCCGTTCATCGGCTTCCAGGGAGGTCGCGGCGTGTCGGCGGCCTACGGGGGGCTGCTCGTCATCTCGCCGCTCGCGGCCGCGGTCGTCCTGCCCCTGTTCGCCGTGGTCGTCCTGGTGAGCCGGTACTCGTCCCTTGGATCGCTCACAGGCGCGGCCGTCGGCGGCGTCGTGCTCGCGGCCCAGGTCCTCATGGCCGGCCAGCCGGCGGCCTACCTCCTCTATGCCCTGGCCGGTCCGGCGATGATCTGGTTGTTCCACGCCGACAACATCCAGCGCCTCCTGAACGGAACGGAGCGCAAGGTGGGGCAGCGCTGACGGCCGCCCCCGGCCGGACCCCGACGGCCGGACCGATCGGGCCGCTGCCGCCCAGCCATGCGGTCGGGCCCCCGGTCGGGCCGCCGGCTGCACCGAGCGTCCACGGCAAGGGCACAATGGACGGGCCATGCAGACCCTGCTCGGA
>CAYMBB010000046.1:1592-12457 GCA_964388515.1 uncultured Anaerolineaceae bacterium | reverse complement strand
GAGGAAGAAGAGGGCGACCGGAACGAGGGCGATCGTCAGGGCGGTCATGACCGCCAGGGCGACCTCGCCGCCGTAGATGTTGCCGAAGAGTCGCATCGCCAGGGTGACCGGCTTGACGAACTCGAGGAGCAGCTCGATCAGGCCGACGAACATCGCGATCAGCCCGGCCCCGATCCCCTCCCGGAACTCGTAGACGGGGAAGAACTTCGAGAGGTAGCCGCCGATGCCGAGGGCCCGGAAACCCTGGAACTCGAAGTAGCCGAAGGCGAACAGGGCGAGCCCGATCGTCGTGTTCACGTCGCTCGTGGGCGCCCGGAGCTCGTCGATCTTGCCGACCGGAGGCACCAGGCCGCTCCAGTTGCTGAACAGGATGAGCAGGAAGAAGGCGGCGTAGACCGGGATGTGCCGGCGCGCCTCGGCCCCGCCGATCGAGGTCCCGAAGTCCTCGAGCAGCTCGTACGCCCACTCGACGAGGTTCTGGAGGCCGCGCGGCACGTCGCGCATGGCCCGGACGGCGAAGAGCGCCACGAGGAGCAGGAGGGCCTCGACGATCCACATCGTGATGATCGGGGAGGTGATGCTCGGGTGGAACGCGATCACGAGCTGCCCGGTCGGCATCGGATCGTTCGGCGCCAGGTCGAGGACGACGTGGGGCGGCGGGAACTCGAGGTTGCCGTCGATGAAGCAGACCGGATAGGCGCAGGCCTCGCCGGCCTGACCGCCCCTGGGGAACGGCGGTAGGACAAGGAGGGCGAGGGCGTCGAGGACGACGACCGCCGCGGCGAGGATGGCGAGGGTGCGCCCCGCCCGGCGACCCTTCCTGGCCGGGGCGGTGGCCTCGACCGCCAGCGCGGTATTCGCGATCGCCCCGGGCTGCTCGCTCGACACGTCTGCTCCACACACACAAGCGCGGCCCTGACGCCGCGCTCCTGGTATCCGATCGGATCTGGCCGGGTCCCGCTACTCGAACCTCGACAGGAACCGGGTGATCAACCTGTAGATCGCCAGGGCCCCGGTCGCGGCACCGCCGAGGAAACCGGCGACGACGAAGATGGGCAGGGTCCCCAGCTGCGTGTCGAGCCAGTATCCGGCGAGGACCCCGGCCAGCGTGGTGACGAGCAGGACGAGCCCGATCTCCGAGAAGAGGGCGAGATAGGCCCCGGCCCGGCCAAACTGGTTCATGAGCGGCCCGACAACGCGGCGGGAGTATAGCAGCTGCCATTCGGGACCGGCAACGACAGGACCGGCAACGACAAGACCGGCAACGACGCACCCGCCGGCGCCCCGGTCACGACCGGTGGACCCGGGTCAGGTCGGCCGGTCCTCGTCCGCTGCGTACGACTCGGCGGACAGCCCATCGCCGGCGAGCGAGCGCCGCGTCAGGAAGAAGAGGACGACCCCCGAGACGACGACGATGCCGATGAACGCGTAGACCTGGCCGGTGCCCGACAGGACGAACGTCAGGCCGGCGAGGACGAGGCAGATGGCGTAGATCAGGAGCACCGTCTGGCGGTGCGAGAGACCGAGGTCGAGCAGGCGATGGTGGATGTGGCCGCGATCGGGGGTGAACGGGGACCGCCCCGTGGCGAGACGCCGGACGATGATCCAGAACGTGTCGATGATCGGCACCCCCAGGACGAGCAGCGCGACGGCGACCTTGGCCGTGCCGAGGATCGACAGGAGCG
Source organism: uncultured Anaerolineaceae bacterium (assembly GCA_964388515.1). Taxonomy (GTDB): domain Bacteria; phylum Chloroflexota; class Limnocylindria; order Limnocylindrales; family CSP1-4; genus JAKAHU01. Next base: position 10,772 of record CAYMBB010000046.1, on the reverse strand, counting down.
CGAGCGTGTAGCCGATGAACATCACCCCGCTCGTGCCGATGAAGATCGAGGCCGGGTGGAAGTTCCAGCGCAGGAAGCCGAGAAGCGCGCCGGCGAGGGTGAAGCACAGGAGCGCCACGAACGGCTGGCCGACGACCGTGGTCAGGCTGATCAGGCCGAGCGTCGCCGCGGCGATCAGGCCGACCCCCGACGAGAGCCCGTCGAGGCCGTCGATGAAGTTGATGCTGTTCATCATCCCGACGATCCAGAGGACCGTGAACCCGACCGCGACCAGCCCGTCGAAGCGGATCACGCCCGGCCCGAACGGGTTGTTCACGAACCCGACCCCGATCCCGAGCCAGACCGCGCCGAGCGCGAGCGCGACCTGGCCGGCGAGCTGCCAGCGTGCCCGCAGCTGGGCGTAGTCGTCGAGGGCGCCAAGGGCGGCGGCTGCGGCGGCGCCGAGCAGCAGCGCGACGAGCTGGCGCGGCTCGATCGTCCCGTCGGCGCGGCCGATCCCCGAGCCTGCGCCGAGCCAGACGAGGACGGCTGCCACGGCCAGGAAGGCTGCCGCGACCGCCAGGCCGCCCCCGCGCGGAATCGGCCGGACGTTCACCCGGCGCCGCTCCGGCCGGTCGACGACGTCGAGCCGGCGGGCGACGTGCCGGACGAGCGGGGTGAGCAGGAATGCGATCAGCGCGGCCGCGGTCGTCGCAGCCACGATGACCGGCAGCGCGGCGGCGAGGTCGGGGATGAACCTCATCGCGTTCCGCACGTCGGCGCCGCGGCCGACAGCAGGTTCACGCCGTCGGCAGCCCCGGGACCGGGAACCGGGCGCACATCTCGGCCACCTCGGCGGCCAGCTTGGCCTGTTCGGCGGGCTCGTCGCGGGCCTCGATCGCGGCCACGATCAGGCGCCCGACCTCGCGCATCTCCTCCTCGCCGAAGCCCCGGGTGGTGGTGGCCGGCGTGCCGATCCGGATCCCGGAGGCGATGTTCGGGGGGTTTGTGTCGAACGGGATCGCGTTCTTGTTGACCGTGATCCCGATCTCGTCGAGGAGCCGCTCCGCCTCGCGGCCGGTCACCCCGAGCGGGGTCACGTCGACCAGAACGAGGTGGTTGTCCGTGCCGCCCGAGACGACCCGCCCTCCGCGGGCGGCGATCGTCTCGGCCAGGACCGCGGCGTTCTTCACGACCCGGGCCTGGTAGTCGCGGAACTCGGCCGTGGCGGCGAGCCGGAGCCCGACCGCCTTGGCGGCCACGACGTGCATCAGGGGCCCGCCCTGGGCGCCCGGGAAGACCGCCTTGTCGACCGCCTGGGCGAGCGTCCCCCGGATCGCCGGGAAATTCGCCCGGTCGATCCCCTCGGGGAGGTCGGATCGGCAGAAGATCAGCCCGCCGCGGGCGCCGCGGAGCGTCTTGTGGGTGGTCGTGGTCACGATGTCGGCGTGGGGGAAGGGCGAGGGGTGGAGGCCGGCCGCGACGAGACCGGCGATGTGGGCCATGTCCACGAACAGGAGCGCCCCGGCAGCGTGGGCGATCGCGGCCATCCGCTCGAAGTCGATGATCCGGGGGTATGCAGAGGCGCCGGAGATGATCAGCTTGGGGCGGACCTCGAGGGCCTGGCGCTCGAGGGCGTCGTAGTCGATCCGTTCGCTCGAGCGCTCGACGCCGTAGGCGTGGACCTCGTACAACCGGCCGCTGAAGTTGACCGGCGAGCCGTGGGTCAGGTGGCCGCCGTGGGCCAGGTTCATGCCCAGGATCCGGTCGCCCGGCTCGATCGTGGCGAAGTAGGCGGCCATGTTCGCCTGAGCGCCCGAATGGGGCTGGACGTTGACGTGCTCGGCGCCCGGGAAAAGAGCGAGGGCGCGTTCCTGGGCGAGCCGCTCGGCGACATCGACGTACTCACAGCCGCCGTAGTAGCGCCGACCCGGGAGGCCCTCGGCGTACTTGTTCGTGAGCCAGGAGCCCTGCGCCTCCATGACCGCGGCGAAGGTGTAGTTCTCGCTCGCGATCAGCTCGATCTTGCGGTGCTGGCGCTCGCGTTCGCCGAGCATCGCCGACCAGAGGTCGGGGTCGACCTCGGCGATCCTCGCCCAGCCGAGGTCGCCGAGACTGCCGAGGTCCCCGGTGTCCGCGGATTCCGTTCGCGAGATCGTCATCGTCGGCGCTCCTCCTGTCTCGTTCAGACCCCCTGGCCTCTCCCCGAACGGCGGCTATCGTCCCACACCGGAGCCGTGGCCCGCAGCCGGCGATCTGGACCGCGGCGCACGAGCGGCTTCGACCGCGGCCCGCTCACCCGTGACCCGGTTCGCCCAGCTGGCACGGCAGCCCGGCCTGGTCGAGGACGGCCGCCAGTGCGTCGGCCGGGATCGCCCCGGCCCGGAGCAGCCGGGGCGGACCGGACGAGCAGTCGATGACGGTCGAGCTCGTGCCGCCCAGGACCGGCCCGCCGTCGAGGACGAGGTCGAGCGCCCCGCCGAGCGCGGCCAGGACCGCCGCGCCATCGAGCGCCGGAGGCTCGCCGTGCCGGTTTGCCGAGGTGGTCGGGATCGGGCCGACCGCCCGGGCGAGCGCACGCGGCGTCGGGTGGTCCGGGACGCGCACGCCGAGCGTCGGCATCCCCGCGCTCAGCGCGGCCGGCAGGGTGACGCCCGGCCGGACCGGCAGGACGAGCGTCAGGCCGCCCGGCCAGCCCGCGGCGGCCAGGACCCGTGCCTCGGGCGGCAGGGTGACGAGGTCGTCGACCTGGTCGAGCGAATCGGCGAGGACCATGATCGCGCGCTCCGGCGGCCGGCCCTTGGCCGCGAACAGGCGCTCGATTCCACCCGGCGCGTCGAGCGCGACCGCGATTCCGTAGACCGTGTCGGTCGGCAACCCCACGAGGCCGCCGGCGCGCAGGACCTCGATCGCGGCGGCCAGGCCAGCCGGGTCGTCGGCCACCAGGCGGGCGTTCATCGAGCCCGCCTCCGGGACGGACCCGGCGCGCCCCCGGCGCTCACCGGCCCGTCCGCCCGAGCACGAGCCGCTCGATCATCTGCGCCGCACCCTCCTCCTCGATCGGTGGCGCCACGTACCGGGCCACGGCGAGGACGTCGGCCGGGGCGGTCGGCATCGCCACCCCGTGGCCGGCCACGGCGATCATCTCGAGGTCGTTGCGCTGGTCGCCGATCGCCATCACCTGCTCGATCGGGACCCCCAGCCGGCGGGCGAGCCAGCGGACGGCGCGACCCTTCGAGACCCCGGGGGCGAGGAACTCGAGGAAGCGCGGGTGGCTGATCGTCACGTCGGCCCGGCCGGCGAAGTGGATCCGGGCCTCGCTGAAGGCATCGAGCGTCGCCTGCTCGTCTCCGACCGCGAGCACCTTCGAGACCGGGTGGTCGATCGCGTCGCGCAGGCTCGGCACGAGCTCGGCCCGCGCCCCGAGGAAGCGCGAGTAGTCGTCCGCCTTCGGATCGTCGGCCCGGATGATGAACCGCTCGAGGTGGTTGAGGTGCGGGTCGAGACCTCGGGCCAGGGCCCAGTCGACCGCCTCGCGGGCGACGCTCGCCGGCAGCGGCGTGTGAAGGAGCAGCCGGCCGATCCGGCCGCCGCCCGGCTTGGGCATCGCCCTGATCAGGGCGCCCTGGTAGGCCACGATCGGCTGGCGGAGCCCGAGCGCCTCGGCGAAGGTGAAGGCGCTCGACGCCATCCGCCCGGTGACGAGCGAGACCGCGACGCCGCGCCGGATCGCCGCGCCGATCGCAGCATGGGTCCGGTCGCGCAGGACGAGGTCGTCGCCGACCAGTGTCCCGTCGATGTCGAGGGCGAGGAGGCGGATCGGGAACCGGCCGGCCGGACTCACGACGGACGCTCCAGGCGGGCCAGGCGCGGGTGACCGGCGAGGTCGGTCTCGACCCGGCACGACCAGCCGGGCAGGCGCGCCCCGGCCAGCCGGCAGATCGCCTCATCCTGATCCGCGCCGATCTCGAGCAGGGCGAGGCCACCCGCGGCGAGCGCGTCCGGCAGCCGGTCGAGGAGCCGGGCCACGATCGCCAGCCCGTCAGGACCTCCGTCGAGGGCGCGGCGCGGTTCGAACGACACGGCGACCGGCAGCCGGTCGACCTCGTCGGAGGGGACGTACGGGAGGTTGGCGGCGATCACCTCGAACGGTCGCCCGACGGGCGTCGGAAGCAAGTCCGCCACAACGAACTCGATCCGGTCGGCGACGCCGTGGCCGACCGCGTTCTCTCGGGCCAGCTCGAGCGCGACGGGCGAGTCGTCGCTGGCCAGGATCTCGACCTGCGGACCGATCCGGCGGCGGCCCAGGAGGACCGCCAGGCTGACCGCGATCGTCCCGCTCCCGGTCCCCACGTCGGCGACCCGCAGCGGCGGGGTGCCGGCCGGGCGCGGCGCGCCGGCCAGGCGGCGCACGATCTCGCGCTCGGCGAGCTCGACGAGCAGCTCGGTCTCCGGGCGCGGGATCAGGCCGCGCGGATCGGTCGCGAAGGCCAGGCCGTAGAACTCCCGGAAGCCGCGGATGTAGGCCAGCGGCTCGCCGGCTGCCCGGCGCTCTAGGTCGGCCGCGAAGCTCCGCTGCGCATCCGCGCCGACAGGGGCCTCGGGGTGGGCGAGCAGGACGGTCCGCTCGACGCCCAGGGCACGGGCCAGCAGCAGCTCCGCTTCGAGCCGCGGCGCCTCCGAGCCGGACGCACGCAGGCGTCCGGTCGCCCGCGCCAGGAGCTCACCCACGCTCGTCACACCCGGACGATGACGGTCAGGTCACCGCTCCGGCGGAGGACCTCGACGGCCGTGGAACCGTTGCTCCGCCGGACGAGCAGGTCGACCTGGGCCGCGCCGACGCGCAGGTTCTCGATCCGGACCTCGCGCAGCCACTCGGGCACCGACGGAGACCGGAACTCGAGCTCCCCGGCGGCGGCGTCGGCCTCCATGCCGAGCATCGAACGCAGGAGCGAGAAGACCGAGCCGGAGGCCCACGCCTCGGGCTGGCAGGCAACCGGGTAGGGCACCGGGTACGGGGCGTCGCTGCGGGCGAAGCCGCAGAACAGCTCGGGCAGCCGCGCGTCGCGGAAGTAGCGGGTCGCCTCGAGCATGGCGGCCGCGATCGACGCTGCCTGCTCCCGGAAGCCGTAGCGGGTGAGACCGGCGGCGATGATCGCGTTGTCGTGCGGCCAGACGCTGCCAATGTGGTAGCCGATCGGGTTGTAGCCGGCCATCGCCGAAGAGAGGGTCCGCACGCCCCACCCGCTCCAGAGGCCCGGCGAGCGGAGCGAGGCGGCGACCCGCGAGGCCCGGGCCGGATCGGCGATCCCGCACCAGAGGGCGTGGCCCGGGTTCGAGGAGACGGCGTCGACCTGGCGCTTGTCGGCATCGAGAGCCATCGCGTAGGTCCCCTCGTCCTCCATCCAGAAGGCGGCCTCGAACCGCTCGCGGAGGCGCTCGGCGGCGGCCTCCTGGGCGGCCGCCAGGCCCGCCTCGCCGCGCATCCGGGCAAGCGCCGCGACGTGCCGTCGGGCGGCGTAGACGTAGGCCTGGACCTCGACCAGGGCGAGTGGCGGTGGGGCGAGCCTGCCGTCGCGGTGACGGTTCGCCTCGAGCGAGTCCTTCCAGCCCTGGTTGACCAGCCCGAGCTCGCTCCGGCGCTGGTACTCGACGAACCCGTCGCCGTCCGGATCACCGTCGCCCTCGATCCAGGCCAGCGCCGCGAGGGCGTTCGGCCACAGCCGGTCGACCAGCTCGCGGTCGCCGGTCCAGGCGTACGTCTCACCGAGCAGGATCAGCCAGAGCGGCGTGGCGTCAGCCGTCCCGTAGTAGGGGGTGTGGGGGATCTCGCCGGCGCGCGCCAGCTCGCCGGTGCGCAGCTCGTGGAGGATCTTGCCCGGCTCGGCGTCGCGCCGATCGTCCCGCTCGGTGGCCTGGAGTCGGGCCAGCAGCGCGAGCGCCTCGCGGGCGACCTGAGGGCGCACCGGCAGGAGCTCGAGGGCGGTGATGATCGCGTCGCGCCCGAACAGGCAGCTGTACCAGGGGACCCCGGCGGCGATGTAGGACTCGCCGGGGCCGGGTCCCGGGTTGACCAGGAGCCGCAGGTCCGCGAGAGCCCGGCGGATGGCGCGCGTCGTCCCGCCGTCGCCGGTCGTGATCCTCGTGCTCGAGGCGTCCCAGGTGTCGTGAGCGGCGATCGGGGCGGCCGGATCGATGACCGGGGGCCGCGGCGGAACGGCCCCGGCCGGCCGGCGCGTCTCCTCGGGCGAGCCGGCGTCCTCGGGCGAGCCGGCGTCCTCGATCGCCTCGTCCCAGATGAGCACCTCGAGCCGGCGCTGCCCGCCGGGCACGAGCAGCCAGTCGATCTCGAGCGTGACGCCCGGACCTTCGCCCGGCGTGGCCGGTTCGGAGAGGGCGACGTGCGTCCGGCGCAGGGTCCGGTCCAGGCCCAGGTAGTCGAACGTCACCTGCCGCGGACCCAGCAGCGGCGCGAAATACGTTCCGCTCCGCTCCCGCTCGAGGCCGCGGATCTCGAAGATGTCGGCGAAGTCGGCCTCGATGCAGAGCGACAGGTGACAGGGCTCCGGGTGGGTCGTGAAGTTGTCCACGGTCAGGAGCTCGCGGAAACCGCCGGCGATCAGCCGGTCGCGCAGGATGCCGAACGACTGGCGGCGGAGGACGAGCTCCGGGTTCCGTCCGCCGTCCGGGCGGCGGAGGACGTCCGGGTTCGTCATCTGGATCGTGCCGCCGTAGCTGCCGCCGATCGCGGTCCGCAGGACGACCGGTCGGTGCCCGTTCACCCGCAGCTCGTAGCGGGAGAGGATCCGGGTGTCGCCCCGGTAGAGGCCCAGGCCGCGGGTGTCGGGGTGGATGTCGCCGAAGGCGTCGGTGAGCAGGAACCGGTCCTCGTGCTTGAGGACGAGGACCCCGGTCAGGTCGGTTGCCGGCTGGATCGCCCGCCCGCGGGCCGTCCCCGCCGGCGGGATCGGGACTCCCAGCGCGGCTCGATCCGGGCGCGAGGCGGCCGGGGGCTGCACGGTCATCGCCGGTCCGCGGCGGCCAGGGGCTTCGTCGTGGTCATCGCCGGCCGCCGTTCAGCTCGCAACCGCCTCGGCCGACTCGACGTACGTCCGCAGCCGCTCGGCCTGGTCGGTCGTGATCAGGGCGTCGATCAGCCGGTCGAGGTCACCGTCCATGACCCCCGGCAGGTTGTGCAGGTCGAGCCCGATCCGGTGGTCGGTCACCCGGTCCTGGGGGAAGTTGTAGGTCCGGATCTTCTCCGCCCGGTCGCCCGCCCCGACCATGCTCCGCCGGGCGGCCGAGTCGGCCTCGCGCTGGCGGGCCAGCTCGAGCTCGTAGAGCCGCGAGCGGAGGACGGCGAGCGCCTTGGCCTTGTTCTTGTGCTGGCTCTTCTCGTCCTGGATCTCGACCACCAGCCCGCTCGGCAGGTGGGTGATCCGGACGGCCGAGTCGGTCGTGTTCACCGACTGGCCGCCCGGTCCGGACGAGCGCTTGACCTCGATCCGCAGGTCGCGCTCCTCGTCGATCTCGACCTCGACCTCGTCGGCCCGGGGCATGACCACGACGGTCGCGGTCGAGGTGTGGATCCGCCCGCCCGACTCGGTGGCCGGGATGCGCTGGACGCGGTGGACGCCGCCCTCGAACTTCAGCCGGCTGTAGGCCCCGTCGCCGCTGATCTGGACGATCGCTTCCTTGACGCCTCCGATCCCGGTCTCGTTGAGGGCCAGGATGTCCGTGGCGAAGTGGTGACGCTCCGCGTAGCGCAGGTACATCCGGAGCAGCTCGGCGGCGAAGAGGGCCGCCTCCTCGCCGCCGGCGCCGGCCCGGATCTCCATGATCACGTCCCGCTCGTCGTTCGGATCGCGCGGCAGGAGGAGGACCTTAAGCTCCTCGGTCAGCCGTTCCTCGTGGGCCTCGAGCCGGGCGATCTCGTCGCGGGCCAGCAGACGAAGCTCCTCGTCGGAAGCAGAGTCGCGGACCTGACGGGCACCGGCCAGCTCGGCCCGGGTCGCCTCGAGCCGGCGGTAGGCCTCGACGACCGGCTCGAGCCGGGCAAGCTCCTTGCCCAGGCGTCGGAGCGCGGCCGGGTCGGTCGCGGTCTCCGGCCGGCCGAGCTCCTCCTGGAGGGCGTCGTACTGGCGAGCGATCTCGGCCAGCTTGGCGTCGATCATCGGTCGGCCGCCCCCGGATCGGCCTCCGCCGTGTCTGCCAGGGCGGCCGTGACGACGGCCGGCGCGCTGCCGGGCAGGGCGAGCGGCTCACGCTCGATCCGGCCGGCGCCGGCCGGCAGCGCCTGACCGTCGGCCACGAGTGCCTGCTCCATGGCCACGATCGCGACCTCGATCATGTCGTCCGATGGCCGCCGGGTGGTGATCATCTGGACCCAGATGCCGGGCAGCATGATCGCGTGAACGAGCGGGTTCGAGCGGTGGCGCGCACCCCAGCGCAGGATCTCGTAGCCGACCGCGGCGATCACCGGCACGAGCAGGATCCGGCTGCCGACCATCACCAGGGGCGACTGCCGGCCGACGAGCGAGAAGGCGAAGATGGAAAGGACGATGACCACGACGAGGAACTCGGTGCCGCAGCGCTGGTGGGCGGTCGGGTAGGCGCGCACGGCCTCCGGCGTCAGCGGGTCGCCGTGCTCGAGGGCGTGGATCGTCATGTGCTCGGCGCCGTGGTACTGGAAGACCCGCCGGACGTCGTTCGCCTGGGCGATCAGGAGCAGGTAGCCGATGAACAGGGCGACCCGGACCAGCCCCTCGACGAGGTGCTGGACGAGACCGTTCTCGGCGCCCCCGGCGGCCACGCTGGCGAGGAAGAGCGGGATGAGGAAGAAGACCCCGATCCCGACCGCGAGGGTGAGGCCGAGCATCAGCGCGATCGAGCCCCGTCCGAGCTCGACACCCTCCTCGGAGGCGGCGACGCCGGCCGAGCGGACCAGCCAGCGGGTTCCGACGACGAGCGTCTCGTACAGGACGACCAGTCCCCGGACGAATGGCAGGCGCGACCAGCGGCTGGCGTGGAAGCCGGAATCGAGCCGCTCGGTCGTCCAGGCGATCCGACCGTCCGGTCGGCGCAGGGCGACCGCGATCGCATCGCGACCGCGCATCATGACGCCCTCGATCAGGGCCTGACCGCCGTAGCTGTAGGTAGACATGACCCCAGTCTACCGGAGGTGACCGCGCGGGCCGCCGA
>CAYMBB010000046.1:0-1492 GCA_964388515.1 uncultured Anaerolineaceae bacterium | reverse complement strand
GCCGGGCCGGAAATCACGACGGCGGGCCGTCGGGCCCGCCGCTGCCGTGGAGGTTGGGGGTCGGGCGTGGGCGAGGTCGCCCGCGCCGGGGGCGCCTCAGGCCCGGACCGAGCGCTCCAGGCGCTTCTGGAACCGCTCGACCTGGCCGGCCGTGTCGATGATCGTCTGCTTGCCGGTGAAGAACGGGTGGCAGGCGCTGCAGACATCGACCCGGAGCTCGGTCCGGGTGGAGCCGACGGTGAACGTGTTGCCGCAGGACGCGCAGACGACCGTCGCCTGGTGGTACTTGGGGTGGATGTTCGGCTTCATCGCTCAGGCCTCGACGACGGCCGCGGCCTCGACGGGCTCGACGCGGACGCGCTTCTTGGCGCGAGTCTGGAACTCGAACCGGACCCGGCCGGGGATCGTGGCGAAGACGGTGTAGTCCCTGCCCAGGCCCGTGCCGCTGCCGGCGATGAAGGTCATCCCGCGCTGGCGGACGATGATCGAGCCGGCGCTGACGAGCTGGCCGTCGCCGGCCTTCACGCCGAGTCGCTGGCCGACGCTGTCGCGACCGTTCTTCGAGCTGGAACCAGCCTTCTTGTGGGCCATCGTCGTTACTCGTCCTTCTTCGTGCGGCTGCGCTTCGGGGCGGAGGGAGACGCGTCCGCCGCCGGGGCGGGCTCGGTGCCCGGTGCGGCCGGCTGCTCGCCGGGCGCGGTGGGCTCGCTCGGCGCGGCGGGCTCACTCGGCGCGGCCTTGGCCCGACTGCGCTTCGGGGTTGCGGCAGACGCATCGGTCGCCTCGGAGGCGCTCGTGGTCGTGGCCGGTGCGGTCTTCGCCCGGCTGGGGCGAGCCTTCGGGGCCTCGGCCGCACCCTCGACCGCGGCTGACGTCTCGGCGCCCTCGCCGGCCTCGGCCTTGGCCGACTTCGCGGCCTTGGCCGCCAGCTTCGCGGCCAGCGCGGCGTCCTCGGCGGCCTGGCGGGCGGCCGCCTCCTCGAGACGCTGGCGCTCGGTCTTCGCCGCGGCTTCGGCCTGGCGGGCCGCCTCGGCCGCGCTCCTGCCACCGAGGACGACGTCCGTGACGCGCAGGATCGTCTGCTCCTGGCGGTGGCCCTTCTTCACCCGGCGACGAGCCTTGGGGCGGTACTTGAACGCGATCACCTTGTCGGCGCGGTCCTGGCGGACGACCTCGGCGGCGACCGACGCGCCGTCGACGAGCGGCTGCCCGATCGAGGCCTCGGCTCCGTCGGCGACGAGCAGGACGCGGTCGAGGGTGATCGACTGCCCGGGCTCGACGTCGAGATGCTCGACCGCGAGCTCCGTGCCGACCTCGACGCGGTACTGCTTCCCGCCGGTCTCGATGACTGCGTACATGGGTCCTCGGAGAATCGTGCTGGCTGAGCCGGCGACCGCGCGTGCGGACGCGGGATGGACATGCAAGCACACGCGGCGGCTGGCCGCGGCGCGAATGCGGATTGTACGGCGAGGCCCCCCGAGCGTCAAACGCG
>CAYMBB010000045.1:5949-12746 GCA_964388515.1 uncultured Anaerolineaceae bacterium | reverse complement strand
CGGGTCGAGCTCGTGCCCACCGTCCAGGTCGCGATCGGCGTCCTCTTCTTCGTCGGCACGCTCATCGGCGTCTCGGGGCTCGGGAGCCGGGTCGGGAAGCTGCTCCCGCTCCGGCCGCTGAACGCGATCAGCGCCGGTTACGCCTCATCGCTGGCCGTCTTCGGCTCGACGATCCTGGGCGCTCCGGTGTCGATGACCCAGTCGTCCGCCTCCGCCCTCGTCGGCTCGGAGGCCGCGCTCGTCACCTACCGGCGGGTTCGCTGGGAACAGGCGGTCCGGATTCTCTCCACGTGGGTTACGACCCTGCCGACGGCGCTCGTGCTCGCCGCGGCCATCGGCTTCGCCACCAGGAGGTGAAAGACATGCGTCTCGTGCCCCGGGTCATCAGCGAGCTCGCCGGGACGTCCGGCCAGCGGTTCGTCGACCACCTGCTCGGCCAGGCCGACGCCGCGATCGACGGCGCGACCCTCGTCCGGCGAGCCGTCGCCGGCGAGATTGGGCGGGCGACGGCGGCCGAGGAGATGCGCATCATCGAGCATCGTGGTGATTCGATGCGGGCCGCGCTCGTTCGCGACCTCGGCTCGGCGCTCGTCACCCCGATCGACCGCGAGGACCTGTTCCGGCTCTCGCGCTCGCTCGACGACGTGCTCGACGTCCTCCGCGACTTCATCCGCCAGTGGGACCTCTTCGAGATGGAGCGCAGCCCGATCATCGAGCCGGTCGTCGACGCGACCTGCGACGCGCTCGCCGACCTGCGCCAGGCCGTCACCACGATCACGGCCGAGCCGGGCCAGATCACCACCCGCGCCCTCGCCGCCAAGAAGTCCGGCAACGCGATCCGCCGGATCCACGACATGCAGCTGGCCGCGCTCTACCGGGAGCCGCTCTCGATCGAGCTGCTCAAGCAGCGCGACCTGATGCGCCGCCTCGACGTCGCCGGGATCCGCTTCGCGACGGCCGCCGACACGCTCTCCGACGCGGCGATCAAGCGGGCCGAGAGCTAAGGGAGGGACCCGGCCCGGAGACAGCGGCGCCGGGGGTGCCGGGGGCGGAGGGGGCGCCGCGGCCGCCAGGGGCGGAGAAGGCGGCCCCGATCAACCCGGCCCGGTCGCCAAGGAGCGAGGCCACGATCGGCACCTCGCGGGCGGCCGGCGCGTAGATCAGCGGCCGGGCCGCGGCCGCGATCCGGGCCGCGATCCCGGGCGCCGAGCCGATCCCGCCGCCGAGCACGACGAGCTCGGGATCGAGGAGGTTCATGAGGGTGGCGATCCCGCCGCCGAGCGCCACCAGTGCCTCGGCCACGACCTCGCGCGCCCGTCGATCGCCGCCTGCCGCGGCCTCGAACGCGGCACGCGCATCGGCGGTGCCCGCCAGCCTTGCGATCGCGGCGCCTGATGCCACCGCCTCGAGCGCCGGCGCGCCGGGTGCGAGCGGTCGGCTGCCCAGCACGAGGGCCGCCCCGTGCGCCCCGCCGTGCGGCGCGCCGTCGAGCACGAGGCAGCTGGCGATCCCGGTGCCGATCACGACGAGCACGGCGCTCGCCGCACCGCGCGCCGCCCCGATCCGGGCCTCGGCGAGCGCGGCCGCCCGGACATCCGATTCGAGCACCGCCGGACCGATCGCCGCGAACGCGGCGCATGGGTCGAGGGCGCGCCAGTCGACCGTGTCGGCGCTGGTGGGTCGACCGTTCCGGTCGACGAGCTCGCACAGGCCGATCCCGACCGGCAGACCGTCACCGCCTGCGGACCGGACGCTCGTCCGGGCGGGCAGCGCGCCCGGGTCGGCGAGGAGCTCGTCGGCGATCTCCAGGCAACGACGGAGCACGGCCTCCCCTCCCCCGGCGGCCGGGGTCGCCGTTCGCCGCTCGGCGAGGAGCGCGCCGCTCGACCGCTCGACGAGCCCGACCGCGATCTTCGTCCCACCGACGTCGATCCCGAGCGCGAGGTCGGATCCGAGCGCAGTCACCGCCATGGCACCGCCGGGCCGGCCGCGCCCGCCCGGAAGACGGCCACCGTCACGCGGGCGCGCTCGGTCGCCCGCCCTCGACGAGCCGGGCGACCCGGTGGATCGCGCCGAGGAGCGGCCGCCGGAGGTGCCGGTTCGACCAGCTACGTCTGCGGCGGTCGCGCGCCGGGGCGCCGGGGCCGACCGGCCGCTCCAGCTCGAGCTCAGGGTTCGCGAAGACGTCGGCGATCTCGTCCCACGGGCGCGGGCTCGCCGCCGGTGAGCGCCAGTCGGACGTCGACGACGGGGCGAGCGTGCCGGCCACGATCGCCTCGAACTCGTCGCCGGTCATCCGCTCGTGCTCGTAGAGGTAGCCCGCGACCGCGTCGAGGAGGTCCATCCGCTCGAGCAGGAGTGAGCGGGCGCGCGCATAGGCATCGTCGAGGATTGCCCGGATCGCGCGGTCCTGGGCGGCCGCGACCTCGACCGACGGCTTCGCGTTCTCGGTCACCGCGATCGCGGACAGGATGCCCCGCCCGGTGACGCCCCGTGAGCGGGCGGTCGGGTCGGCCCCCATCCCCCAGCGGGTGACCATCGTCGTCGCCAGGTCGGTCGCCTTGGCGAAATCCTGGGAGGCCCCGCCGGTGTACTCGTGGAACAGGAGCTCCTCGGCCACGCGCCCGCCCATGAGTGCCGTGAGCTGCGCCCGCAGGTCCGACTCGGCCGGCAGGGCGTTGTCCTCCGAGGAGCTGACGGTGACCCCGAGCGCCTCGCCATGCTGGTAGAGGCTGATCTCCTCGACCCGTCGCTTCTCGCCGGCCAGCGTGCCGCAGACCGCGTGGCCGGCCTCGTGGGCGGCGATGATCGAGCGCTCGCGCTCGTCCATCGACCGGATACGCGACGAGCCGACTGCGACCTTCAGCCAGCCCTTCTGGACGTCAGGCGGTTCGATGACGGTCCGCCCGTCGCGGGCAGCGAAGATCGCCGCCTCGTTCAGGAGGTCGGCCAGCATCGCCCCCGAGAAGCCGTATGTCTTGCGCGCGATCGCGGCCAGGTCGACCGAGGGCGCGAGCGGCTTGTCGGCAGCATGAACGGCCAGGATCTCCGCCCGGTCCTCCCGATCCGGGAGCGGCACGTGCACCTTGCGCGTGAACCGGCCTGGCCGGAGGACCGCGGGGTCGAGGATCTCGAGGCGGTTCGTCGCCCCGATCACGACGATGTTCTCGTTCGGCCCGAAGCCGTCGAGCTCGACGAGCAGCTGATTGAGCGTCTGCTCACGCTCCTCGTGGCTCATCGGACCGCCGCGGGTCTTGGCGATCGCGTCGATCTCGTCGATGAAGATCACCCCCTTGCCGGCCTTGCGGGCGGCGGCGAAGAGGGCCCGGATCCGCCCCGCCCCGACCCCCACGAACTTCTCGACGAAGTCCGAGCCGGAGGCGGCGAAGAAGCGAACCCCGGCCTCGTTGGCGACCGCCTTGGCGAGCATCGTCTTGCCCGTGCCGGGCGGGCCGTAGAGCATCACCCCCCGGACCGGTTTCGCGCCCACGGCCCGGAACCGCTCCGGTTCCCTGAGGAACTCGATCGACTCGGTCAGCTCGAGCTTCGCCTCGTCGACGCCGGCTACGTCGGCCAGGCGCACCTGCGGTCGCTCGCTCGTCGCGCCGCCCGGCGCGACCGCCCACTGCGAGCCGTCGCCGACGCCGTGCGCGCGACGCCGCAAGCCGAACAGGAGGGCGACCATGCCGGCCGCCGCGAGAAGCGTGACGGCCATCGTCAGCCCCGAGCTCGACGTCCCCCCGGTCGAGCCGGTGGCCCGGTAGTCGATCGCCTCGCGCGCCAGGAGCCGCTCGTAGCCGAGCGCGCGGAGGGCGTCGATCGCGTCGGTCGTGGGGATGCCGGCCTTGACCAGGACGAGCTGGCCGCTCGCCGTCCTGGCCACGAGCAGCCCGTCGACCGGTTCCGGGCTCGCCCCGTCCGCCTGGAGGACCGAGTCTTTCGTCGCCACCCCGATCGCGACTACTTCGCCCGCCCCGGCCGCCCGGGCCAGCTCGGGGAACGTCCAGCTCTGGCGGTAGGTGAACGTGGGCGGCACGCCGCCTTGGGGCGCCGGTGCGGGGGGCGTCCCGGCGGGCAGGAGCTGGCCCACGAAGAGGAGACCGGCCGTGGCGAGCAGGACCGCGGCGACCGCGAGCGCCGGGTTCGCCCGCAGCGCGGCCGTGAAGCGTCTGAACATCGTCAGCCGATCATGCCACGGCCGGCGGCCCGGGGCGTCCGACCGGGTGGGCGCTACTCCACCGGGATCTCCTCGTAGGCCGCCTCGAGCCGCACCCCGCGCCGGGCGCGAAGGACCCGGGCCACCTCGAACACGACGAGCCCGGAGACGATCGTCACCCCGGTGATCAGGAGCCGGATCGCGTCCTTGGTCAGCGCGCCGTCCTCGCCGGTCAGTTTCAGGTTGAAGCCATCGAGCACGTTGACACCCGCCAGCGGGTCGTTGAGGAAGACCCACAGCGTGACGAGCAGAGCCAGCAGGCTCAGGGCGCCCACGATCGAGATGGCCGGCAGGCCGCCCCAGCGCCACGAGACCGGCGAGGCCGCCCAGGCGGCCGGCTTGCGGTACGGGAAGGCGATCGCCGCGATCGAGACGAGGATGAAGCTGACGATGAAGGCGACGATCCCGGTCAGGGTCGTGAAGTCGGCGTTCGTGGCGTAGACGACGAGGGCCGCGATGCTGCCCAGGCCGACCACGACGAGCGAGAAGACCGGAGTGTGGTAGCGCTCGTTCACCTCGGCGAAGCGGGCGGGCAGGACCCCGTCGACGCTGTAGGCGAGCAGGTTGCGCGAGGCGTTCAGGATCTGGCCCGGCAGCCAGGTGTAGCTCCAGAAGACGAACCCGACCCCCGCGATCAGGGCGACGATCGTGCTGCCCGACATGTACGCGGCGAGCTCGGAGAACGTCGGGGCGCTCGACAGGCCGAGCGTGGCCCCCGCGTCCCAGCTGACCGCGCCCAGGAACGTGCTGCCGATCGTCGCCTGGAAGAGCCAGGTCAGGAGCATCGCGATCCCCACGCACACGATCGCGGTGATCGGCATCGACCAGAGCTGGACCCGCGAGGCGTGGCGCACCTCGCCGCCGATGTAGGCGGAGGACTGGTTGAAGACGAGCTCGAGGTAGATCCAGGTGATCGGGATGAGCGACCAGTACCAGTCGAATGGGGCCTCGGTGTAGCCGGCCGCGGTGGCGTTGTCGATCACCGCCTGGTAGGTGCCGGCCTGGCCCGTGAGCCGGTCGAGGTTCGCCTGGAAGGTGGCCGTCGAGCCGGTCAGGAGGACGAAGCCGATCACCGCCAGGCCGAGCATGGCGATCACGAAGAGCGTGTTCTGGATCCGGAAGTAGACATTCAGCCCGAGGCTGAAGACCGCCACCAGGAAGGCGACGAGGAGGATCCCGGTGATGATCGTGCCCTCGGGGGTGACGAACCAGGCGCCGGCCTCGACGAGCGAGCCGTTGCCGCTCAGGAGCCCGACGTTGCGGAACAGCGGCCCGAGCCCGTAGCGGGCGAAGAAGGCCGACGGCACGCCGCCATAGATGAACCACCAGACGGTATTGATGAAGCTCGACATCATCCCCAGGCGCGGTCCGAGGATCCGGCTGACGTAGACGTAGTCGCCGCCCGAGCGGGGCATCGCGGCCGAGAACATCGCGAACACGAGGCTCGTGGGCAGGACGACCGCGAGCGCGAGCAGGTAGCTCACGAGCATGTTTCCGCCCGGGTAGAAGGCAGGCTCGAGCTGGAGGACGAAGAGCATCATCAGCCCGATGCTCACGAAGTTGATGTTGTAGATCAGCGTGCTCCAGGTGCCCGCCTCGCGAACCAGTCCGGTCGCCTGGCGCTGGAACAGCCCCGCCGGAATGCTGGTCATCGTTGCTCTCCTCCTCCTCTCGTCCCGGGCGGGACAGGCCCCGTCCCGGGCAGTACGGGCCGCTCTTGATGGACCGCCTCCAGGCCGAGCGTCTCGACGTGGGCCGCGATCTCCTCGAGCGACGCGATCCACAGCCCCTCGATCGCCTGGGCGTGCTCGATCAGGCGCTCGAGCGCCGCCGCCCGCGAGGCGCGCCCGGAGGCGAACGGGTGGTTGGTCAGGATGAACACGCCACCCTCCGCCGCGAGCGCGTCGAGCTCGAGCGACCACAGCTCGCAGACCTTGGCCGGGCTCTCGATCAGCCCGCTGCCCGAGAGGCCCGGCAGGTAGACGTACTGCTCCCAGTCGTCGAGACCCCAGTGGATCGGCAGCTCGACGATCGTCGGGCTGCCCGCCTCGACGCCGGCCGCGAGCAGGTACGGGCGGTCCGCGTCCATCAGGCTCGAGTCGTAGCGGAAGCCGTGCCGGGCGAGGATCCCGGCCGTCGCCTCGCTCATCTCCCAGTTCGGCCCCCGCCAGCCGATCGGGCGGACCCCGGCCACCCGCTCGAGCGCCTCCAGACCCCGGACCAGGACACGCTCCTCCCCGGCCGGGTCGAGCCGGGTCACCGGTTCGTGGAGGTAGCCGTGATGGGCGATCTCGTGACCCGCGTCGCGGATCGCGCGGACCGCCTCCGGGTGGCGCTCGGCGGTATAGCCGGGGACGAAGAACGTCGCCCGCACGCCGCGGCGCTCGAGGATCCGGAGCAGGCGCGGCACCCCCGTCCGCGGCCCGTAGGCCTGGTGGCTCATGACCGACAGCCGGGCCGCCGCCTCGGGCGCATCGGCGAGGATCGCGCTCTCGGCGTCGAGGTCGAACGTAAACGCGGCCGCCGCACGGTAGCCGGCGGGCCAGCGGAAGACCCCGCTCCGGTCGTGGAAGCTCATCGC
>CAYMBB010000045.1:0-5849 GCA_964388515.1 uncultured Anaerolineaceae bacterium | reverse complement strand
GGCGCGAGCTCGCGGGCGAGCGCCTTCGTGAGGCCGATCAGTCCCGCCTTGCTCGCGGCGTAGGCGGATGCGTTCGCCCAGCCGGTGACGCCCCACTCACTCGAGATGAAGACGATCGCGCCGCCGGCCCGGACGAGCGCCGGCGCCGCGGCGCGGGCCAGCCGGAACGAGCCGGACAGGTTCGTGTCGACGATCCGCCACCAGTCATCGACCGGGTGTACCTCGACCGGCGCCATGCCCATGGCGGCATGATTGGCAACCAGGAGGTCGAGCCGGCCGAAGCGCTCCAGGGCCCGCTCGACGAGCCGCCCGGCCGCCGCCGGCTCGGCCAGGTCGGCCGCGAACTCGCCGGCGCGACGGGTCGCCCCGGCGACCGTCCAGCCCTCCGCCTCCAGCGCGGCCACGAGCGCCCGGCCGAGCCCGCCGGCGGCCCCGGTCACGAGCGCGACCCCGCCGACCGGACCAACCCCTGCCGATCCGTTCATTGGATGACGACCCCGCCGTTCGGGGAGTAGAGCGCGCCGGTCGTCCAGGGCGCCTCGGCCAGGTGGAGGATCGCCTCGGCGATCTCCTCGGGGCGCCCGATCCGCCCGAGCGGCACGGTCGAGGTGTAGCCAGGGCCGCGGTCGCGGTCGGGCAGGAGCGGCGTGTCGATCGCGCCGGGAGCGACGATGTTCACCCGGATCGCCGGCGCGAGCTCGCGGGCGAGCGAACGGGCAAACCCGATCACCGCCGCCTTGGCCGCCACGTAGTGGGCGACGTTCACCCCGCCGACGAGGGCGAGCTCGGAGGCAACGGTGACGATCGAGCCGGCGCCCCGGACGCGCATCCCGGGCACGACCGCCCGGGCGACGTGAAAGCAGCCACCGAGCAGGACTCGCAGCGTCCGCTCCCAGAGCTCGTCGCTGATCGCGCCGAGCGGCTGCTCCTCGTAGAACCCGGCGTTGCAGACCGCGACGTCGATCGGGCCGAGGGCCGCCTCGACCGCGCCGACCATCCGCTCGACCGCGACCGGATCAGCCACGTCGCAGCCGAACGCCGCGCCCCCGACCCGGCGGGCAACCGCTTCGCCGGCCGCGGCGTTCGTGGCGTAGTTCACGGCCACGCGGTAGCCCGCCGCGGCAAACCGCTCGGCCGTCGCCCGGCCGATCCCGCTGCTCGCCCCGGTCACGAGCGCGACCCGGCCGCGCGCGACGGCCGGGTCGGCTCCCTCGGTCACGGGTCGGCCCACCGGCCGTGCGCCCAGCCGCCGGCGCGCTGGTCACCTCGGTCCCGGCTCATTCGGGCGGGATCTCGGCGAAGGCGCGCTCGATCCGGATCCCGCGGGAGCGCTGGATCGTCTGGGCACCCAGGTACCAGAGCGCCCCGGTGACCAGGACCGCGACGGTCAGGATCTTCATCCGGTCGTCGCCGAGCACGGCCGTGGTGGCCTCGAGCCCGTTCACCGGGTCGGCCCACCAGATGTACTCGACGATCAGCAGGAAGGCGGTCGAGATGAAGCCGATGATCGACATCAGCGGGATCCCGCCCACCCGCCAGTTCACCGGCGACGACTCGAAGACCGACTTGAGCCGGTACGGGAAGACGATCGCCGCGATCGAGCAGACGAGGAACGAGAGGATCCAGCCGAAGATCCCGTACAGGGTGTTCAGCTTGAAGCCCCCGATCCCGATCGTGTACATGAACAGGGAGATCCAGCCCAGGATGGCGACGATGATGATCGCCACGGTCGGCGTGTGGCGGTCCTCGTTGACCTCGCTGACGCGGGCGGGCATCAGCCCGTCGAGCGACCAGGCAAGGAGCGCCCGGGTCGAGGCGAGGAAGTTGATCGGCAGCCAGACGTAGGTCCAGAAGACGAACGTGAAGCCGAGCAGGAACGCGACGAGGACGTTGCCCGGGTAGGCCGCGGCCACGACCTCGTTGTAGGCCGGCACGAACGAGAGCCCGAGCTTGTCGGGGCTGAAGTAGTTGGCGCTGATCCCGCCCAGGATCGGCAGGCCGACGAGCTGGACGATGCTCGCCACGAGCAGGAACATGAACACCGAGACGAAGACGACCCCGCCCGGCATGCCGAGCAGCTGACTGACCCGCGCCTGGCGCACCTCGCCGCCGAGGAAGCTCGAGGTGATCGCGAACAGGACGATGAACTGCGGCCAGGTCGAGCTGAAGAGCGTCTGGAGCGGATCGTAGGGCGCCGGCGCGACCGCCAGGCTGCTGGCGTTGGCGATGCCCCCGGCGCCGGCGATGTAGGCATCGAAGCTGGCCGCGAAGCCGGCCGAGTTGCCGAGGAACGCGAGCCCGATCGCGACCGCCACGCCGATCATCCCGATCCCGAAGACGACGTTCTGGAGCCGGAAGTAGATCCGCGTCCCGAGGGCGAAGATGACCGCGAAGAAGGCGATCAGGACCGTCCCCACGGCCAGGATCCAGACCGGGTCGACGAAGCTGTTGCCGAGGTCGATGAGGCCCCGGTTGGCCGTCGCGACGCCGAGCACCCGGAACAGCCCCGACAGCCCGTACTGGGCGAAATAGGCGGCCGGGACGCCGATGTAGACGGTCATCCAGGCCAGCCAGTTCCAGCTCGCCACGAACCCGAGCAGCGGGTGGAGCGTCCGGCTGATGTAGACGTAGTCCCCGCCCGAGCGCGGGATGGCGGCCGAGAAGAACGCGTAGACGAGCGCCATCGGCAGGGCGAGGACGAGCGCGATCAGGATCGACTGGAACATGTCCGCCCCGGCATAGAAGCCCGGCACGAACAACAGGATGAAGGCGACCCCGATCCCGATGTTCTGGTTGTTGACGTTGTAGACGAACGTGTCGAGGGTGCCGATCTCCTTCGTCAGGCCGGTCGCCTGGCGGGTGAAGATCTTCACGTCACCGATTGCCACCCGGTTCCTCCTCCTTCCTCACCGCCGGTCCTCGCCCCGCGACCGGACGGCGACCCTTCGGCTGGTCGACTCCTAGCCGGCCACCAGCTGGTGCGAGAGCACCTTGCCCTGCCTGATCGTCACGATCGCCCCGTACAGCGCCCCGGTCGAGTAGGCGCTGCCGGGGTTGATCGTGAGCGTGCGACCGAGCCGCGTCGCCCCGCGCGACTCGTGGATGTGGCCGTGGAGCGAGAGAATCGGCTGGGTCCGCTCCACGAACTCCCGAACGGCCGTGCTGCCGACCGGTACCATCACCGGCTCGCCGCCCTGGATGACGACCGAGAGGTCCTCGCGCAGCTTCGGGGCGACGTCGATCCCGGTCGCGTACGGCGGCACGTGGGTGGCCACCACGAGCGGCTTGGCCGGATCCACCTGCGCCTGGAGCGCCTCGAGCCGGGCCGCGATCTCCGGTTCGTCGAGCTCGCGGTGGGTGTGCCACGGCGTCCGGTTCGAGGGCCCGAAGCCGAGCACCTGGTACTCGCCCAGGTCGATCACCCGACCGTCGGAGTTCACGACCTGGGCCGACTCGGAGAGGACGTCGTCGACGTACCAGCCGTCGTCGTTGCCGGGCATGATCAGGGCCCGGATCCCCGTCCCCCGCAGCCGCTCGTCGGCGAGCCGGAGCCAGGAGCGAAGCGTCTCGGCCATGACCGCGGTGAAGACCTCGTCGCGGTGGACCGGGTCGGCGTCGAGCTTCTCGTACGTCGCCTCGTCGCAGCGGTACGGGTAGAAGCCGTTGAACCGGATCCGGGCCTCGAGCTCGGCCACCTCGGCTTCGGTCCGGGCGGTCTGGACGCGCCCCGCGATCCGGGCCTCGACCCGGCCATCGCGCCGCTCGATGACCGGCACGAGCGCCTTGCCGGTCACGTCGCCGCCGACGATGAGGGTGTCGACGCCGTAGAACTTGGCCGCGTTCAGGAACTTGTGCCAGCAGACCTCCGAGCCGTGGATGTCGGCGACGAAGTAGATGCTCGAGGTCTTCGCCATCGCCCGCCTCTACGCCCGCCGCGGCTCGCCGCCGGTCGCCCAGCCGCCGAGCACGTTGAAGATCAGGTAGCAACCGAGCCGGGTGCTGATCCCGGCCGGGTCGTAGGCCGGGGTGATCTCGACGATGTCCATCGCGATCGGCTTGCGCGCCCCGACCAGCTCGATCGCCCGGAGCGCCTCGGCCGAGGTCAGGCCGCCCGGCTCGGGGCCGTCGGTGCCAGGCATCGCCGAGGCGTCGATGACGTCGGTGTCCCAGGTGATGTAGAAGGCCGCGGTCCCGTCGGTCACCCGGTCGAGCGCCTCGGTCACCACCTCGGCGATCCCGCGCCGGGTGATCTCGCGCATCGTGTACATCGTGATCCCGTGCTCGCGCACGAAGCGGAACTGCTCGGGCGGGTTGAGCGCGCCCCGGATCCCGACCACGGCGACGTTCCGGGGATCGACGTTGTCGCGCTCGACGGCCCGGGAGACACCCGACCAGTTCGTGAACTTCTCCCCGGCCACGTCTGGCTGGCAGTCGAGGTGGGCATCGAAGTGGAGATAGCCGACCTTGCCCGCCACCCGAGCGGAGACCGCGTCCATGGCCGGGATCGGGATCGAGTGGTCGCCCCCGACGAGGATCGGGAAGGCGCCCGCGTCGAGGATCCGCCCGACGTAGTCGGCGATCGCCTGGCGCGAGCGGGCCGCGTTCGCCGGTACCACCGGGACGTCGCCGCAGTCGACGAGGCGGAACTCCTCGAACAGGTCGATGTCGTACTCACCCAGGTACGGCAGGTACTGCTCGGAGGCCTGGCGGACGCCCCGCGGCCCGTGGCTCGAGCCCGAGCGGTAGACGGTCGCCTGGTCGAACGGCACGCCCAGGAAGGCCGCCCGGGCGCCGTGGGCGCGGATCGCGGCCGTGTCGCAGTGGACCCACGGCGCCCCCAGGAACGACGGCATCCGCGTCGCCTGGAGGACGGTCGCCATCTCGCCGGCGATCAGGTCGGGTCGGTCGGTCGTCATCGGGTCACTTCCTCCGCAGGGCCAGGAGCGAGAGCATCTCGTAGGCCAGGCTGGCGGCCAGGAACGCGGTCTGGCCGGCCGGGTCATAGGCCGGGATCACCTCGACGACGTCGAAGCCGACGAAGTCGATCCCGGTCAGCCTGCGCACGATCGTGAGCATGTCGTGGGCCGACGGCCCGCCGGCCTCGGGCGTCCCGGTCCCGGGCGCGAAGGCCGGGTCGACGACGTCGATGTCGAAGCTGATGAAGGCCGGTCGGTCGCCCACCCGCTCGCGGATCCGGCGCGCGGTCTCGGCCGGCCCGAGCCGGAAGAGCTCCTCGGTCGTGAGGTACTCGAGTCCCAGCTCGGACTCGAGGCTCGTCCAGTCGTCGCGGTCGTAGAGCGGTCCGCGCAGGCCGACCTCGATCGAGTGCTCGACGTCGACGAGCCCCTCCTCGATCGCCCGGCGCATCCACGTCCCGTGGTTGTACTTCTCGCCGAAGTAGCTGTCCCAGGCGTCGGTGTGGGAGTCGAAGTCGATGACCGCGACCGGACCGCGCGAACGGGTCGCCCGCAGGTGGGGCAGCGTGCAGGCGTGATCGCCGCCCACGAGGAGTGGCACGACGCCCGCCTCGACGATCGGCGCCACCTCGCGCTCGATCGCCTCGTAGCTGCGCTCGATGTAGCCGGGCACGATCGCGATGTCGCCGTAATCGACACAGCTGAGGATCTCGAACGGCTTGACGTCGAGGTTCGCGTTGTACGGCCGGAGCATGACCGAGGCCGAGCGCACCGCGTTGGGCCCGAACCGGCCCCCGACCCGGTAGGTGACCCCGGTGTCGAACGGCACCCCGACGATCGCCACGTCGACCTCCTCGAGCGTGCGGACGTACGGCAGGCGGGCGAACGTGGCCGGCCCGGTGAAGCGGGGCGAGGCGAGCGAGTCCTCGGGAA
>CAYMBB010000044.1:6293-12909 GCA_964388515.1 uncultured Anaerolineaceae bacterium | reverse complement strand
GGCCGACGTCGCCGACGGCTACGTCTGGGGCCGCGGCGCGGTCGACATGAAGGGGATGGTGGCGCTGGAGCTGGGCGTCATCCGTCGCCTCGTCGCCGAGGCACGGGCCGATGGCCGCGATCCGGCCGCCGATCCGGTCCCGGGGCTCCGGCGCGACGTCCTCTTCGCCTCGACCGCGGACGAGGAGGCCGGCGGCCACGCCGGGGCGGGCTGGCTGGTCGAGCACCGGCCGGAGTGGCTGCGCGCCGACGCGGCGCTCAACGAGGCGGGCGGCGTCTCGATGACCGTCGCCGGACGCACGTTCTACCCGATCGGGGTCGCCGAGAAGGGCTACGCGGTCGACCGCCTGATGGTCCGCGGCGCCTGGGGCCACGCCTCGATGCCGCGCCCGGAAAACGCCGCCGTCCGGGCAGCGGCGGTGATCGCCCGCCTCGCCGAGCCCGGCCGGCCGCGGCTGACCCCGGTCATGGAGCGCTTCCTCGCCGCGGCGGCGGGCGAACTCCCGGCCCCGACCGCGGCCCTCGTGCGCCGGATCGCCGACCCCGACCCGGCCACCAGCCAGGCTGCGCTCGAGCAGCTCTGCGCCGAGCCGTACCGACGTGCCGCCGGGGCGCTCCTGCGCGACTCGATCTCGGTCGGCGTCGTTGCGGCCGGCGTCAAATACAACGTCATCCCCGGAACCGCCACGGTCGAGATCGACTGTCGCGTCCTGCCGGGCACGACCGAGGAGCAGATGCGGGCCGAGATCGAGCGGCGGGTCGGCCCGGACCTGGCCCCCCACATCGAGGTCGTGCTGCTTGGCTTCGGCGAGCCGGTCGAGGCGCCGCTCGACCACCCGCTCTACGGGGTGATGGCCGCGACGCTGCGCGACCACGACCCCGACGCGATCCCGCTCCCGGCGATGGCCCCGTTCGCCACCGACGCGAAGCACACCGTGCGGCTCGGCGTGCCGACCTACGGCTTCTCCCCGCTGCGCAACGACCCGCGCGAGACGTGGCTCGAGCGCTTCCACGGCGTCGACGAGCGGGTCGGCCTCGACGCCCTCCGGTTCGGCCTGCCGGTCCTCTACGACGTCGTCCGCCGCTACTGCGGCTGAGGGCATCGCCGACGGCGGCTTGCGCGGCCGACAACCTCAGTCGCGAGGAGTCCGGATCAGGCGACCCCGTCGCGAGATCGCGTGGGTGGCGAGGGCCGCGACCCCCATCGCGATCAGCGCCCGCTCCGGCTGGGGAAGCGTCCGGACCGCGGTCAGGAACTGGTCGGCGCGGGCCCGGTCGAAGGCCCGCAGGAGCGCCTGCCCACGATGGGTGAGCACGAGCGAGCGCTGGCGGCGATCCTCCGCCTCCAGGTGGCGCTCGACGAGCCGGCGGCGAACGAGCCCATCGACCAGCCGGCTCGTCGCCGAGGGGGATCGGCCGAGCGTGTCGGCCAGGTCCGAGACGGTCGTCGTCGCGTTGTCGGCGAGGACGTACAGGGCGGCCAGCTGGGTGAACCCGAGCCGCTGCTCGCCGAGCTGGGAGGCGAACCCGACGACGAGCTCGCGCCAGAGGGCGCGGCCCATCGCCACTCGCTCGGAGATCTCGCGCGGGTTGCCGGTCCGCAGGCCGGCCGCGACGACCGGGGCAGAGAGATCCGCCTCGAAGATCCGGGCAATCGTCCGGGCCGGTTTCGTCCGCCGCTTCCGTACCACCCCCCGAGGGTAGCCGGATCGGCCGATCCGTGCAATTGCGCACACACCTGCCGCAGCGACGGCTGGCGACCGACTACCCTGCCAGCGTGACGATCACGAACGCCGGGACGATCGCCTTCGTCTTCCCCGGCCAGGGCTCGCAGTCGGTCGGGATGGGCCAGGCGCTGGCCGCCGCCTCGCCGGCCGCGGCTGCCGTCTTCGAGGAGGCGGACGCCGCGCTCGGCGAACCGCTCAGCCGCCTCGCCTGGGAGGGTCCGGCCGAGGCGCTCGACCTGACGATGAACGCTCAGCCGGCGATCCTGGCCACCTCGATCGCCTACCTCGGCGCCGTGCGCGAGCGCTGGGCGGCGCTCGGCATCCGCGCCCCGGAGCCCGCCTTCGCGGCCGGCCATTCGATGGGCCAGTACTCGGCCCTCGTGGCGGCCGGGGCGATCTCGCTGGCCGACGGCGTCCGGCTCGTGCGCGAGCGGGGCCGCCTGATGCAGGCTTCCGGGGCAGGACGGGAGGGGCGGATGGCCGCCCTGATCGGGCTCGACGACGCGCGCCTCCCGGAGCTCGTGGCGGCCGCCTCGGCCCACGGCCTGTTCGGCATCGCCAACCGCAACTCGCCGGGCCAGATCGTCGTCTCCGGCGAGCGGGCGGCGGTCGAGGCAGCGCTCGTCATCGCCCGCGAGCTCGGTGCTCGCCGGGCGGTCGAGCTGCCGGTATCGGTCGCGGCCCACTCGCCGCTGATGGCCGAGGCGGCCGCCGCGATGGCCGGCGTCCTGGCCGGGATCGCCTTTCGCGACCCGCATCCGCCGCTCCTGGCCAACGCCGACGCCCACCCGATCACGACCGCCGAGGCCGCCCGGGCCGAGCTCGTCGAGCACCTCACGACCGGCGTCGACTGGGTGGCGGTCGTCGAGCGGATGGGCGCGGCCGGGGTGACGACCTTCGTCGAGGTCGGGCCCGGGCGCGTCCTGACCGGGCTGATCAAGCGGATCGTCCCCGACGCCGAGGCGCTCGCCACCGACGACCCCTCGGCCCCCGACCGGCTGGCCATCCCGTTCACCGACCCACCGCCCGCCTGACCCGATCCGGTCACGGACACCACCTCGCCAGGAGATCGCCACCCGTGCGCAGACCCGATTACAACCGCCGCGTCGTCGTCACCGGCCTGGGCGTCGTCAGCCCTGTGGGCAACGACCCGGCCACGGCCTGGTCGAACCTGGTCAACGGGCGGAGCGGGATCGGCCGGATCACCCGCTTCGATGTCTCGCGCTACGAGCACCAGGCCGGGGGCGAGGTCCACGACTTCGAGCCGACCGCCTGGCTCGACCCGAAGGCGGCGCGACGGAGCGAGGCGAGCCTCCACTTCGCGGTCGCGGCGGCCAAGCAGGCGCTCGCCGACTCCGGGTTCGAGATCACCGACCAGAACCGGACCGAGGTCGGGGTCGTGTTCGGCTCGGGGGCGGGCGGCCAGACCCTGATGATCGACAACTGGACGGTCCTGCGCGAACGCGGGCCGCGAGCGGTCTCGCCCACGTTCATCGCCAACGCCCTCGTCGACTCGCCATCGGGGATGATCGCGATCGAGACCGGGGCGATCGGCCACAACATCTGCATCGTCTCGGCCTGCGCGACCGGGACACACAACGTGGCCGAGGCAGCCGAGGCGATCCGGCGCGGTGATTGCATCGCGGTCATCAGCGGCTCGACCGAGATGCCCCTGCTCGAGGTGGCCCACGCCGGATTCGGCAACATGCGCGGCCTCGGCTCGCCGCGTCCCGGCGAGGGGATCGAGACCGTCTCGCGCCCGTTCGACCGGACGCGCGACGGCTTCGTCCTGGGCGAAGGGGCCGCGTCGCTCTTCCTCGAGGACCTCGAGCTGGCCAAGGCCCGCGGGGCGCGGATCTACGCCGAGGTCGTCGGCTACGGCTCGGCGGCCGACGGCTGGGACATGGTCCAGCCGGTCGAGGGCGGCGCCGGCTCGGCCCGGGCGATGAAGATGGCCCTCGAGCGGCGCGGCGTGCCGGCCGACGAGGTCGACATGATCAACCCGCACGGGACCTCGACCCCGCTCGGTGACAAGCGCGAGGCCGAGGCGATCTGGGCGGTCTTCGGCGCGCACACCCCGCAGATCGAGATCAGCGGCACGAAGTCGATGACCGGCCACATGATGGGCGCGGCCGGCTCGTTCGAGGCGTTCGCGACCGTGATGTCGGTCCACGAGCAGGTCGTGCCGGGGACGCTGAACTACCGCGAGCCGGACCCGGAGTGCAACCTCAACATCGCTACCGAGTCGCACGCGCGGACGATCCGCTACGCGCTCTCGAACAACATCGGGCTCGGCGGCCACAACGGGGCGGTCATCTTCGCCCGCTACGACGGCGACTGACCCTGCGGGCGGCGGCCCGCGGGGCGGCAGCCGAGGGGCGGCGGGGCGGTCGTTTCGCCCGCGCCCGCGCCGAACGGCGACCCGGGTCGGGCGGCAGGGCCATTCGGCGCTCGACCGCTACAATCCGGAGCGACCCGTCGCACCGATCCATCCGACCTCAGCAGCAGCCCGGCCGCCCCGGAGGTGAACTGACGTGCCCATCCAGGACCCTGCGCGTCGCGCCGTCGTCACCGGTCTCGGCGCCGTCATGCCGATCGGCAACGACTTCGAGACCTACTGGCGCAACCTCCGCGACGGCGTCACCGGCACCCGGCTGATCCGGAGCTTCGACGCCTCGGCGTTCGAGGTCCGGATCGCGGCCGAGGTGCTCGACTTCGATCCGACCGTGGCGATGGACGCCAAGATGGCCCGCCGGATGAGCCGCTTCATCCACTTCGCGATGGCCGCCGGCAGGGAGGCCGTCGCCGATGCCGGGATCGACTTCGGGGCGATGACCCAGGACGAGCGCGACCGGGTCGGGGTCGTGGTCAACACCGGCGGGGGCGGGATCGAGCAGATCATCGAGGGCACCCACGTCCACGACTCGAAGGGGCCGCGCTTCGTCAGTCCGTTCGCGGTCCCGGCCCTGTCGGGCTCGATGGCGGCCTGCCTGCTGTCGATGGAGTACGGGCTGACCGGCCCGGTGATCACCCAGGTCGCCGCCTGCGCCTCGTCGGTCATCGCCTTCCACGACGCGCTCCGGCTGATCCGGACCGGCGAGTGCGACGTCGTCCTGACCGGCGGCTCCGAGGCGCCGATCCTGCCCATGGCGGTCGCCGCGCTGGGCAACATGGGCGCGCTCTCGAAGCGGAACGACGATCCGGCCCGCGCCTCCCGCCCGTTCGACGCAAGCCGCGACGGGTTCGTCCTCGGCGAGGGCGGCGGGGTCGTCGTGATCGAGTCGCTCGAGCATGCCCTGCGCCGCGGTGCCCGGCCGATCGCCGAGGTGATCGGCGGGGCGCTGACCGCCGACGCGTTCCACATCAGCGCTCCCGAGCCGACCGGCCGCGGCGCGGCACGGGCGATGACGAACGCGCTGCGGAACGCGGAGGTCAGCGCCGACGAGATCGACTACATCGTGGCCCACGGGACCTCGACCCCGCTCAACGACGTGACCGAGACCCGGGCGATCAAGGCCGCCTTCGGTGAGCGGGCGTACCGGGTCCCGATCAGCTCGCCGAAGTCGATGGTCGGCCACCTCGTCGGGGCGGCCGGGATCGCGGGCGCGCTGGCGGCCCTGGGGGCGATCCGGGATCAGGTGATCCCACCCACGGCCAACCTCGAGACCCCCGATCCGGAGTGCGATCTCGACTACGTGCCGCTCGTCGCCCGGCCGGCGAAGCTCGACACGGTGATGGTCAACGGCTTCGGCTTCGGCGGCCAGAACGCGGTCGCGATCTTCCGGCGCTTCAGCGAGTAGCAGGGTCGGGCCGGAGCCGTGGTGGTCGGCGCGCCGGTCGTCGCGGTCGCGATCGTCTCGGGCCCGTGGGGACCGGTCCATCTCGCCGCCCGCGAAACCGCGGCCGGGGCCTCGCTCGTCGCCCTCGAGCTGCTGACCCCGACGGACGTATTCGGCGCCTCCCTCGGACGCCGGCTGGGCGGCCCCCCGGTCCCGTCCTCGGCGGCCCCGACGGTCGTGCGCGTGCTGCTCGAGCGCGCCGGTGACGAGCTGGCCGAGTACTTCGACGGCAGGCGCCGGGCGTTCGACCTCCCGATCGACCTCGGTGGACTCTCGACCTGGGATCGCCTCGTCCTCGGCGCCGTCAGGGAGGTCCCGTACGGCGAGGTCACCAGCTACGGACGGCTGGCGCGGCGGATCGGTCGGCCGGGGGCGGCCCGCGCGGTGGGCGGAGCCGTCGGTCGCAACCCGGTCGGGATCCTCGTCCCGTGCCATCGCGTGATCGCGGGCGACGGCACGCTGGGCGGCTACGGCGGGGACTGGTTCGGGACGCGCGAGGAGCTGCTCGCGGTCAAGCGCGTGCTGCTCGAGCGGGAAGGAGTCGCGCTCCCGGCACGGGCGTTCGCCGGCTGAAGCGTGGACGGAGAGCCCGGGGCGAGCCCAGGCCGGCCGGCGGGCCGCCCGGGGCGAGCCCAGGCCGGCCGGCGGGCCGGCGATCAGGTCCGGGTGACGGGCCGCATCGGGTAGATGCCGATGACGATCGGGCTGACCGGGTCGAGCGAGCGCTCGACGCCGACATCGCCGGACCGGATCAGCTCGCCGAGGAGCTGGGCCTCGCGGGGCGGCAGGCCCACGAACAGCCGGCCGTCGGCGGTGTCGATCCAGGTAACGTCGTCCTCGGCGCCGTTGATCGCGAAGCGACGCCGCAGCTCGTGCATCGGGACGTAGGCCCGACTCTTGATGAAGCGGCGCAGCTGGGCGGCCGTGCAGCCGGTCGACGTGCGGGCGCCCGCCGGCGGCGGAACGGAGGGCGCGGCGGCCGGCGATGGCGCAGCGGGCGCCGTCGGCTGAGCGGGCGCCGTCGACTGGGCGGGCGCGGGCTCGAACGCAG
>CAYMBB010000044.1:0-6193 GCA_964388515.1 uncultured Anaerolineaceae bacterium | reverse complement strand
GGCGCCGTCGGCTGAGCGGGCGCCGTCGACTGGGCGGGCGCGGGCTCGAACGCAGACGCGAACGACTCGTCGAGGTCGACCTGCTCGGCAACGGTCACCGCGGCCGGGCGGGCGGGCGGCTCGGGCCGGTCGGGCGCCAGGCGCGCGGCGGCCTCGGGACGCTGCGGGTCACGGCGGTGGGGGCGCTGGCCGTGCGGCCGGGCTCCGTGGCTCGAGCGGCGGGACATCAGCCGCCACCCTGACGCCGGACGGGGCGCCGGACGCCGGCGACGGACCGAGGGCCCCCGGTTCGGGACGGGGTCGAGGCGCCGAAGCGCCGAATGAAGGTCAGGGTCATCGTCCGGATTGCTCAGGGGGCGACGAATCGGACGCCCCGTCTGCGGATGATAGCGCACCGTGCCGGTCGAGCCGACGGTCGGGCCGGGCCCCTGGCCCGGCGCCTACTCCCCGCTGACGACGAGCAGGTCCCGCGGCGCCTCGTTCAGGACGTCCGGTCCCTCGGCGGTGCAGACGACGATGTCCTCGATCCGCGCCCCGAACCGGCCCTCGAGGTAGATCCCGGGCTCGACGCTGAAGGCCATTCCCTCCCGGAGGGGCTCGCCGTTGCCGGCCACGAGGTACGGCTCCTCATGGGCCTCGAGGCCGATCCCGTGCCCGGTGCGGTGGATGAAGTGCCGGCCGTGGCCGGCGGCGGCGATGATCTCGCGGGCCACGGCGTCGATCCGTTCGGCCGGCACTCCGGGCCGGACCGCGTGCGTCGCCTCCGCCTGGGCTGCCCGGAGGACCGCGAACAGCGCAAGGTAGTCATGGTACGGCGGATGGACCGGGTCCCCGCCGGTCACCCAGAGCGTCCGGGTGATGTCGCTGCCGTAGCCGCCGAGCGTGCCCCCGATGTCGAGCACGATCGGCTCGCCGGGCCCAATCACCCGGGTCGAGGCCTCGTGGTGGGGCGAGGCGGAGTTCGGACCGGAGGCGACGATCGCGAACTCGGCCCGCTCGTGGCCCTCGGCCAGCAGACGCTCGCGGACCTCGCGGCTGACGTCCGCCTCGCTCCGGCCGATCAGCCGGCCGCTCGCGATCGCGGCCACGACCCGGTCGGCGGCATGGGCCGCCGACCGCAGGAGCGCGATCTCGTCGGCGTCCTTGACGATCCGCAGCTCCCGCAACACCGCCGAGCCGAGCACGAAGCGGGCCTCCGGTAGGACCTCCTGGAGGCGGAGCAGGAAGCTCGCCCAGAGCCGGTCCGAGACGGCTACCTGGATCGCGTCGCGGCCGCCGGCGCCGGCCGGCGCGCCGCTGCCGGTCGAGGCGCGCACGAGGCGCCCGACGAGGGCGACGGGATCCTCGGTCTCCTCCCAGGCCAGGAGCTCGGCGAGCCCGGCGGCGGCGGCCGGGCAGGCCCGGGCGGGGGTGAGCTCGAGGCGCGGCACGACGAGGGTGACCGGGCCGGCGGCGGGAACGACGAGCATCGTCAGGCGTTCCAGGGGCATCGCCTCGTAGCCGGTCAGGTAGCGCAGGTCCGCCCCGACGCCGACGAGCAGGGCGGCCAGGCCGCGCTCGGCGACGAGGTCGCGGGCGGCGGCCAGGCGCTCACGGTGGCGTGCGGCGGGGATCGGCTGCGGCAGCGTGGCCGCAGCGCGGATGGTCATCGGCTGTCCTCCTGTCATCGAGCTGCGCGATCCCGGTCAGCCGTCGGTGGTCGCGCCGCGGTAGCCCGGGCGCCCGGGCCGGGGCGGCCGAGCCAGGCACCGATCACGGCCGGGCCGTCCTCGTGGAGCTTGCGGTAGGCGTACACCCGTCCGGCGCCCGCGGCCAGGGCCCGCCGTCGGAGCTCGTGGTCGTCGTGCTGGGCGAGACAGAGGACCGGCCGCCCGGCCGAGGCGGCGCGGGCGACCGCGGCCAGACCGTCGTAGGCCCGCGCGGTCAGATCGACGATCACCCGCTCGGAGCCCGGCAGGGCGGCCTCGAAAGCCGTCGTCGTGGCGACCGGGACCACCTCGGCGCCTGCCCTCCGGACGAGGCCCGCCAGACGCGTCGCCCAGATCAGGTCGTCGGCGAGGACGACGACCCGCCCGCCGGCCCCGTCCGACACGCTCTCAGCCAATCACCTGGAGGATGTGGCGGAAGACGTCGCGGGCCGCGACGACCCCGATCGGACGATCGCCGTCGACGATCGGGACGTGCCGGAAGCCGCCGACGGCCATCTTGTTGATCGCGATCGCGAGCGTGTCGTCGTGGCGGAGCACGACCGGGTCCTCGGTCATCACGTCCCGGACGTCGAACGCCTCGATCGCCCGGCCGGCGAGCCTGAGGACCGCGTCGCGCTCGGTGAAGATCCCGACCAGGCGACCAGCGGACATGACGAGCAGGCAGTCGACGCCCTCGTCGCGCATCCGCCGGATCGCCTCCGAGACGGGCGTCGTCGCCTCGACGAGGGCCGGCGAACCGACCCCCAGCGCGTCGAGGTGCTCGCCCAGGAGGCGCCCCTCGAAGTCGTCGGGCGGCTGCGGGATGTCGCTCGAGCGGAGGTCCGCGCCGCAGTTGGCGCAGAAGTCCTCGCCCTCGAAGTTATCGTGCCGGCAGACCGGGCAGAGCATCCGTCGTCCTCACTTCACGACCCAGGTGTCGCCACTGGCCAGGAGCGCCTCGAGGTCACCGGATCCCCGCCGGGCGATCTCGGAGGCGATCTGGTCGACCATCAGCTGGTCGTGGGTGGGTCGCTCGATGTTGCGCAGCACCCCGACCGGCACCGGGAAGTCGGGCCACCACATCCGCGACAGCATGAACGCCAGGTACGGGTCCTCGGCCTTCTCGTCGTGGACGACAAGGTCCTCCTCGGTGATCCCGTTGCCGAGCTGGACGACCTCGGGATGGAGGCCCCGCAGCCGGATCCCCTTGTCGCGGTCCTTGCCGAAGATCATCGGCTTGCCGTGCTCCAGGACGAGCATCCGGTCCTCACGGACCTCGCGGTCGGTGAACTCGCGGTACGCCCCGTCGTTGAAGATGTTGCAGTTCTGGAGGACCTCGACGAAGACGGAGCCCCGGTGGAAGCCGGCCCGCTCGAGGGTCCCCTGGAGGTGCTCGGTGTGGGTGTCCACCGAGCGGGCGACGAAGGTCGCCTCGGCGGCCAGGGCGACCGAGAGCGGGCTGACCGGATGGTCGATCGTCCCGGCTGGCGTCGACTTCGTCACCTTGCCGAACTCGGACGTGGGTGACGCCTGTCCCTTGGTCAGGCCGTAGATCCGGTTGTTGAACATGACCAGCTTGATGTCGACGTTCTTGCGCATCGCGTGGAGGACGTGGTTGCCCCCGATCGAGAGAGCGTCGCCGTCGCCGGTGATCACCCAGACCATCAGCTCGGGCCGGGCCGCCTTCAGACCGGTGGCAAGGGTCGGTGCCCGGCCGTGAATCGTGTGGAAGCCGTACGTGTTCATGTAGTACGGCAGGCGGCCGGAGCAGCCGATGCCCGAGATGAAGACGATGTTCTCCTTCGGCACGCCGAACTCGGGCATCGTCTTCTGGGTCTGAGCCAGGATCGAGTAGTCGCCGCAGCCCGGGCACCAGCGGACCTCCTGGTCCGAGGCGAAGTCCTTGCGCGTGAGCTTGATCACGGCCGCGTTCTCGGGGCTGAGGGGGGCCGGGGTGGTCGTGTTCGTCATTGCCTCGTCCTCACCGGCCGGCCAGGATCTGCTCGGCTCGCTCGTGGATCTCGGAGATCCGGAACGGCTTGCCGCGGACGCGGTGATACCCCTCGGCGTCGATCAGGTAGCGCGCCCGGATCAGCATCAGGAGCTGGCCGAGGTTCAGTTCCGGGATCAGCACCCGGCGATAGCGGCGCAGCACGTCACCGGTGTTGGCCGGGAACGGGTTGAGGTAGCGCAGGTGGGCGTGGGCGACGCTCTGGCCCTCGGCCAGGAGCCGCTCGACGGCGGTACGCAGGGCGCCGTAGGTCGAGCCCCAGCCGAGGACGAGCAACTCACCCTCGTCGCGACCGTACGTCTCGAGGTCAGGGATGTCGTTCGCGACGCGGGCGATCTTCTCCGCCCGCAGAAGCGTCATCCGGTGGTGGTTCTCCGGGTCGTAGCTGACGTTGCCGGTGATGTCCGCCTTCTCCAGGCCGCCGATCCGGTGCTCGAGGCCGGGCGTGCCGGGCACGGCCCACGGCCGGGCGAGCGTCTCGGGGTCACGGGCGTAGGGATGGAACGTGGCCGGGTCGGTCGCGTTCGGGACCGTGATCGAGGGCAGGCTGTCGAGGTCGGGGATCCGCCACGGCTCGGCCCCGGTGGCCAGGAACGCGTCCGAGAGGTAGATCACCGGGGTCATGTGGCGGAGGGCAATCCGGGCCGCCTCGAAGGCGAGGTCGAAGCACTCGGCCGGGGTCGCGGGCGCCACGACCGGCAGCGGAGACTCGCCGTTGCGCCCGAAGAGCGCCTGGAGGAGGTCGCCCTGCTCGGTCTTGGTGGGCATGCCCGTGCTCGGCCCGGCCCGCTGGACATCGACGATCACGACCGGCAGCTCGGTCATCACGGCCAGGTTGATCGCCTCGCTCTTCAGGGCGAGCCCGGGCCCGGAGGTGCCGGTCAGGCCGAGCAGGCCGCCGTAGGCGGCGCCGATCGCGGCGCCCATGGCCGCGATCTCGTCCTCGGCCTGGAACGACTTCACCCCGAAGTTCTTGTAGCCCGAGAGCTGGTGGAGGATGTCGCTGGCCGGGGTGATCGGGTAGCTGGCGTAGAAGAGCGCCCGTTCGGCCTTCTTCGAGGCGACGAGGAAGCCGAGCGCCGTCGCCTCGTTGCCGGTGATGTTCCGGTACGTGCCCGGCGGCAGGTGGGCCGGCGCGACACGGTAATGAGTGTGGAAGATCTCGGTCGTCTCGCCGAAGGCATAGCCGGCCTTGAGCGCCCGCTTGTTCGCCTCGGCGATCACCGGGCGCTTGGCGAACTTCTCGTCGATCCAGCGCAGCGTCGGCTCCATGCTCCGCTCGTAGAGCCAGAACATCAGGCCGAGGGCGAAGAAGTTCTTCGTCAGGTCGATCTGCTTGTTCGTCATCTCGAGACCCTCGAGCGCCCGGGCGTTGAGAGTCGTGATCGGGATCTCGAAGACGGTGTATGCCTTGAGCGAGCCGTCGGCCAGCGGGTTCGTCTCGTAGCCGACCTTGGCCAGGTTGGTCGGGGTGAACGCGTCGCTGTTCACGATCAGCGCCCCGCCCGCCGGCAGGTCGCCGATGTTCGCCTTGAGCGCGGCCGGGTTCATCGCCACGAGGACGTCGGGCTGGTCACCCGGGGTGTGGATGTCGCTGCTCGAGAAGCTGATCTGGAAGCCGCTGACCCCGGGCAGCGAACCTGCCGGGGCGCGGATCTCGGCTGGATAGTCGGGGAACGTGCTGATGTCGTTCCCGAACACGGCGGCCGTCCGGGTGAACTGCATCCCGGTCAGCTGCATGCCGTCGCCGGAATCGCCGGCGAAACGGATCGTGACCCGCTCGAGCTCCTGGACGGGCAGCTCGTGGGGCCTGGTCGAGGTGGTGGTCACGCGCCCTCAGGCTCCTTCATGCGTTGATGTGGCCGAGGAGGAAGGTTGAGGAGCTCCTCGGGGAACGCTTCGGCGAGATAGCGCAGGATGTCCTGCTGGCGAACGATGCCCACGACGATCCCCTCGTCGTCGATCAGGGGCACGTTCCGGTAGCGACCGCTCTCCATCAGCGCGATCGCGTCACGGACGGTGCTCTCGAGACTCAGATGGCGCGGGTTCGTGGTCATCATCGTCTCGACCGGCTGCGAGAGGTCGACGCCGGTGCCGATCAACCGGCCGAAGATGTCGCGCTCGGTGAGGACCCCGAGCAGCCGCCGATCCGCATCGACGACGAGGACCGAGTCCCCGACCCCGCTGCGCTGGATCGCCCGCAGGCACTCGATCAGCGGCGTCCCGGGCGGGACGGTCACCGGGTCGCGGCGGGTGAGGACGCGGATTCTCCGTTCGGCCAGCGCCGGGACGCGTTGCGCGACGGCGCTCTCGTTCAGTTCGCTCACGCGGAGAGTGTAGCCCGTTCCCGCCAGCGAGGTGCTGGCCCGGAGGCCCGCGGGCCGGCCCCGGACGACCCGCGGGCGGAACGGGCGGCGGCGCAGTCCCCGTCGGATGGGGCGGCCGCAGGCGGCGGTCGGAACGCCCCGGCGGGCGGGCGCCTCGGCCTGCTAGG
>CAYMBB010000043.1:0-13059 GCA_964388515.1 uncultured Anaerolineaceae bacterium | reverse complement strand
GTGATGGGCCTGCTCGGGATCGACCTCGGCGAGCGACGGATCGGGGTGGCGGTCGTCGATGCGCCCGGCGGCCGCGCCCGGCCGCTGACGACGCTGGCGCGGGGCGCGGAGCCGGGCGCCGACGCTGCCGCCCTGCGCCCGCTGCTCACGCGCTACGAGGTGAGCGAGATCATCGTCGGGCTGCCGCTCGAGGCATCGGGCGAGGAGGGGACCCAGGCGCGCCGCACCCGGGCCTGGGTGGAGGCGATCGCACCACTGTTGCCCGTGCCGCTCCGCCTGCGCGACGAGCGACTGACGAGCCACCTCGCCGAGGAGCGCCTCGGGCCGATGAAGCGTGGCCGGTCCGGTGGTCCGCCGACGCCGACGCAGCGACGGGCGCACCGCGCCCGGGTCGATCGGGAGGCGGCCGCGATCATCCTCCAGGACGAGCTCGACGCACGCCCGGAGGAGGGCTGATGACTCGACGTCCCGCCCGCCCGCCGGCCGGCGGACAGGCCCACCCGCTGGCGGCCGGCGAGGAGCCGGGCGGACCGATCGCCGGGCTGCGCCTCGAGCGTGACCGGCGCGGTCGGGGCGCCCGGGCAGCCGGCCCGGGACGGCCGCGGTCATCCGGACGGAGCGACCGCGGCGGACGCGGAGGCGGGATCTGGGGAATCGTGCGCTTCCTCGTCTTCGCCCTCGTCCTGGCAGCCGTCGTCATCGTCGTCGGGCTGACGGCGCTCCGTCCGGTCGTCACCAGGGCGGTCGTCGACTGGGCGGCAGGCAACCCGGGCGCGCTCCGGATGCCGTTCGTGGCCGACCTCGTCCGCGAGGACCTCGGACCGGATCTCGTGACCGCTGCGTCCTCCGACCCGGCCCAGGTCGAGTTCAGCGTCGCACCCGGCGACACGGCAAGCACGATCGCGGCCCGCCTGGCCGAAGAGGGTCTGCTCCGGGACCCGCGTGCGTTCGTGCTCATCGCCGTCGAGCGCGGTCTCGAGGGCCAGCTCGAAGCCGGCTCGTTCATCCTGCGCCGGAACATGACCCCCGACCAGCTCGTCACCAGCCTGCTCCAGGCGAGGGATCTGTCGGTCACGATCAGCCTGCGCGAGGGGCTCCGGATCGAGCAGATCGCGGCCAAGCTCCAGACCCTGCCCCTGACCATGGACGTCCAGGCGTTTTACCGGCTGGCGACCAGGCCGCCGGCCTCGCTCCTCGCCGACTACCCCTGGCTGGACCTCCCGAAGGGCGCCTCGCTCGAGGGGTTCCTGGCCCCGGACACCTACCGCGTCCTGCCTGACACGAGCCCCGAGGAGTTCATCCGGATGCTCCTCGATCGCTTCCGGGAGATGGTCGGGCCCGAGCGCCTGGCCGTCCCGAAGGAGCGCGGCCTGACCTTCTACCAGGTCCTCACCCTGGCCTCGATCGTCGAGCACGAGGCGATCGTCGATGCCGAGCGGCCGCTGATCGCCGGCGTCTACGAGAACCGCCTGCGCCGGAAGATGCTCCTCCAGGCCGACCCGACCGTGTTCTATGGCCACGACACGCTCGAGCTGGCGAAGCTGCCCTTCGGGCAGTGGCCGACGTACCTGTTCTGGGCCCCGTTCGGCCAGAGGCTGGCCGACGTCGAGTTTCCGCCCGAGCTCGCGGGCTATCAGACGTACCGCCGGAAAGGGCTGATCCCGGGCCCGATCAGCACCCCGAGCCTGGCCTCGATCGACGCGGCCCTGGCTCCCGACACGTCGACCGGTTACCTCTACTTCGTGGCCAAGGGCGACGGATCGAACACCCACGCCTTTGCCAGGACGTTCAAGGAGCACCAGGCGAACCTGAAGAAGTACGGCTACCAGCCATGACCGGCCGCCTGCCCCAGCCGGCCGATTTCGCCCCGCCGCCGGATGCCGAGGCCCGTGCCCGCTGGCTCGAGGCCGACCGGGCCGCCCGGCCCGAGCGCCTGGCGCGCCTGCGTCGCCGCCTCGCGAGCGCCGGTCTCGACGCCTACCTGGGGGTCCGTCCCGAGCACATGCGTTACCTGACCGGGTTCGCCCTGGCGGCCGGGGAGGAGAAGGTCGCCGGACACTCGGGCCAGTTTTTCGTCGGGGCCGAGGAGGTGATCGTCCTGGCCGACAGCCGCTACCTGGTCCAGGCGCGGCGGGAGGCGCCCGAGGCGCGGATCGAGCCGGTCGGCTACGACCTGCCGGCGCGCTGGCCGGCGCTGCTCGCCTCGCTCGGGGCGAGGCGGGTCGCCGTCGAGGCCGGGTTCGTGAGCCATGGGGCGTGGCAACGGCTCGCGGCGGCCGCCCCGGCGGTCGAGCTCGTGCCGGTCGAGGGCTGGGTGGAAGAGGACCGGGCGACGAAGGAGCCAGCCGAGATCGAGCGGATCCGGGCCGCCTGCGCCGTCGCCGACCGGGCTCTGGCCGCCCTCCTGCCCGAGATCCGGCCCGGGGTCACCGAGCGCGAGCTCGCCCTCCGGCTCGAGTGGCTGATCCGGACCGGAGGCGCGGAGGCGCTCGCCTTCGACGTCGCCTGCCTGGCCGGGCCGGAGGCGGCCCTGCCCCACGGCTCGCCCGGCGAGCGTCCGGTCCGGAGCGGCCAGGTCCTCCTCTTCGACTTCGGCGCCCAGGTCGAGGGCTACCGGAGCGACATGACCCGGACGCTCTTCGTGGGTGAACCGCGGGCGCGCGACCTCGCCCTCTACGAGCTCGTCGGCCGGGCCCAGGCGGCGGCGCTCCGGGCGCTCGAGCTGGCGCTCGAGCCGGGCGGGGCGCGCCCCGACGGCCGGACCACCGACGCGGTGGCCCGGGCGGTCATCGAGGCGGCCGGCCACGGCGAGCACTTCGGCCACGGGACCGGGCACGGGATCGGCCTGGCGACCCACGAGCTGCCGAGCCTGTCGCGCGCGGCGCCCACGACCCCCCTGCCCAGTCCGACCGTCTTCAGCCTCGAGCCGGGGGTCTACCTCGAGGGCGAAACCGGGGTCCGGATCGAGGACCTCGTCCTGTTCGACCGCGACGGACGGCGGGTCGAACGGCTCACCCGCTTTCCGCGCGACGTGCTCGTCGTCGGCGGCTGACGAGCCCCGGCTCGGCGAGCGCCACGCGCTCGGCTACAATCGGGCCACCGACCATGCCCGACCAGCCGGCGCGTCCGCACGATGACGTGCGCCGACCTGCGCCTGCCCTCAGCCCAGGGAGCACCGCCACGCCATGATCTCCACCGGTGAGCTGCGCAAGGGCGTCGTCATCGACCTCGATGGCGAGCTCTGGCAGATCCTCGACTACCACCACATCAAGATGGGCCGCGGCTCGGCCCAGGTCCGGATCAAGCTCCGGAACGTGAAGAAGGGGACGACGATCGAGCGCTCGTTCCAGGCCGGCGACCGCTGGCCGCGCGTCCAGCTCGACCGCCGGCCGGTCCAGTTCCTCTATCGCGACGGTGACGAGTTCCACTTCATGGAGCTCGAGTCCTACGAGCAGTTCCACCTGACCGCCGAGCAGCTCGGCGATGCGGTCTACTACCTCAAGGACGGGATGACCCTCGACCGGACGAGCTACCAGGGCGAGACGATCGGGGTCGAGCTGCCGGTGACGGTCGATCTCGTGGTCACCGAGACCGAGCCCGGCTTCGCCGGCGACACGCAGACCGGGGCCCGCAAGCCGGCCACGACCGAGACCGGGCTGGTCGTCCAGGTCCCGATCTTCGTCAGCGAGGGCGACACGATCCGGGTCGACACCCGGACCGGCGAGTACCAGACCCGCGTCTGAGCCGGTGCGCGGCGTGCCCGGTCTGCGCATCTACGGGGTCAGCGAGGTCACCCGCGCCATCCGCGAGGCGATCCGCGCCGACGAGCGGCTGCGCGACCTGTGGGTGGAGGGCGAGGTCGGCCGGGTCACGATCTCGAGCGCCGGTCACGCCTACTTCAGCCTGAAGGACGAGCGCAGCCAGCTCTCGTGCGTCTGGTTCCGCGACGACCGGCTGGCGTCTCCGTTCGAGCCCCAGGCTGGCCTCAGGGTGGTCGCCCGGGGACGGATCGACGTCTTCGACCAGCAGGGTGTCTACCAGCTCTACGTCAGCTCGCTCCAGCCGGCCGGCTTCGGCGACCTCACCCTGCGCTACGAGGCGCTCAAGGCGAAGCTCGCCGCCGAGGGGCTGTTCGACAGCGGGCGCAAGCGGCCCCTGCCGGCACGACCACCGACGATCGCGGTCCTGACCAGCCCGAGCGGCGCGGCCTGGCACGACATCCGGACCGTCCTCTCGCGACGCTGGCCGCTCAGCGAGGTCCTGTTCGTGCCCTGCCAGGTCCAGGGCGACGGCGCGCCGGCGAGCATCGTCGCCGCGCTCGAGCGGCTCGGCCGCTGGATCGATGGCTGTCGGGACGAGGGCCGGCCGGAGGAGGCGCCGGCGGTGACGATCCTCGCCCGCGGCGGGGGCTCGCTCGATGACCTCTGGTCGTTCAACGACGAGCGGGTCGTCCGGGCGATCGTCGCCCACCCGGTGCCGGTCGTGTGCGGGGTCGGCCACGAGGTCGACGTCACCCTGGCCGACTTCGCCGCCGACGTCCGTGCCCCGACGCCGTCAGCCGCGGCCGAGCTGGTCACCCCGGACCGGGCCGAGGTCGGCCGGGCGGTCGTGGCCGAGCGCCGCCGGCTCGACGCACTCACCGCGGCGCGTCTCGAGGGCCTGCGCCGCGAGCTGGCGGCTGAGCGCCGGGCCCTCGACGGGCTGCGTCCCGCGGCCCAGCTCGCGACCGCCCGCGGGCGGGTGGGACGGCTTCTCGACCGGGCCACGAGGGCGGCCAGCGGGCGGCTCGCCAGCGGCCGGGCGGCGGAGGCGACGGCCTGGTCGAGCCTGGCCCCGCTCGGTTCGGCACGCCTGGCTCGAGAGGCCGAGCGCGTGGCGCGGCCGGCGGGCCGGCTGCCGCAGCTGGCCGGCGAGCGGCTGGTAGCCTGGCGCGGGGAGCTCACGGCCGCGGCGGCGGCGCTGGCCGCCCTCGGGCCGCAGGCGACCCTCGAGCGCGGCTACGCGATCGTGCGCCGGAGGCGCGACGGGCTGATCGTCCGCGATCCGGGAGAGGCGGCGACCGGCGAGCGCCTCGCCGTTCGCCTCGCGCAGGGCGAGATCGGCGCGACCTCCGACGGTCCGCTGGCGGGCTGAGCGGTGGAGCTCGTCGCCGTCGTCGCGGTCCTGGCGGTTGCGGCCGTGGCGGGAGCGGCCGGGCTGTGGCTTGGTATGCTCGCCGCGCCGCGGGTCGGTCGCCTGGCCGACCGGGTCGAGGAGGAGCGCGAGGAGGCGCAGGAGAGCGACGATGGTCGGTGAGCGCGGCGCTGGCGGGCCTCCGGCAGCAGGCGAGGAGGGGATCGCCGGCCTCGGCTTCGACGAGGCGCTGGCCGAGCTCCAGCAGATCGTCGCCCGGCTCGAGGCCGGCGGCCAGCCGCTCGAGGAGACGATCGCGCTCTACGAGCGAGGTGTCGCCCTGCACGAGCGCTGCGCCCGGCTGCTGGCCGATGCCGAGCTGCGCGTGAAGCGGCTCGTCGAGCGCGCCGGCGGGGCGCTCGAGGCAGTCGAGGCGCGCGACGAGACCGACGAGCCGCCAAGCTGACCGGCGTCGCGAAGTCGCGTCGGTCACGCCCGCACGGCGACAAGCTCGAGGTATGCGGACGGTACGACCATCGTTGCGTCGCGCGAGCGGTTATGGGCGTGGACGACCTCGAGCAGGTCCGCCGCGAGGGCCCTCTGGCCGGCCTCGTCGAGCGCGGCGAAGGTCCGGACCTGTCATCGGCTCCGGCTACAGGACAACGAGATCGGTCGTGACCGGGACCGGGTTGGCCAGGCAATCACGGACCGGCGAGGTGTCCTGGACGTACTGGCAGAGCTCCTCGAGCTGTGCCGGCGTGGCGTTCGGCGACTTCACCCAGCCCTTCGCCCGGATGGCGGTGAAGCCCGCCCGCGGCCCCTCGAGCCCGACGAAGGTCCGCAGGTCGATGTCGCCCTCGACCTCGTAGCGCAGCTCGCTGATCTCGATCCCGCGTGCGGCCGCGTTGTAGACGTAGCCGACGCCATAGCAGAACGCGAGCGCCTGGAGGAGGAGCTCGACGGCATTCGGTCCCGCGTTCGAGCCGAGCAGGACGGGCGGCTCGTCACCGATGAGCTGGAATGCTGCGCCGCGCTCGGTGGTCGCGCCAGCATGGATGAAGTCTCCGATCTCGCCGCGGCTGCGCCCGCCATCCTCCCAGGTGCTGGCGGCCTTGAACGTGAAGGCGGCGACCTTCGTGTTCGACTGGATCGCGCCGATCGTGGCGACGAGCTGGTCGACGTTGACGCCATTGCGCACGGTGATCGTGGCCATGGTGCATGCCCTCCGATGGGTCGAGGCCAGGGGGCGGCCTCGTCTGGGGGCAGAGACGTCACCGGGCGCGACGTTATTCCCGTTCCCGGCCCGGGAATAATCGGGCTCCCTCGACTCGTCTACTCTTCACGTGCGCCACTCCCGTGGCGTGGCTTGAGCCGGAACGTGACCGCGATCGAGGAGCCAGCCACGACGCTGCTCGAGGCCACTGGACAGCTGGATCGGCCGGTACGGGTCGCGCCCGACCGGACGTTCGCCGACGTCGTTCACGCCCACCTCGACCAGCTGTACGGCTACTGCGTCCAGCTGTGCGGCGACCGGACGGACGCCGAGGACCTCCTCCAGGACACCCTCGTCCGGGCGATGCGCGCATATGACGGACTGCGCGATCGGGCGGCGGCCAGGGCCTGGCTGTTCACGATCGCCACGAACTGCGTCCGCGACCGGTGGCGGGCGCGGGGCCGCGAGCTGGACACCGTGCCGCTGGAGGCGGCGGATCCGGACGACGAGTTCTCGCTCTTCGCGACCATCGCGATCGAGGACCCCTTCCCGTACTCCGACGAGCTCCACCTGGACTTCCTGCGCCTGTTCGCGGACGAGGATCTCCAGGCCGTGTTCGCGGCCA
The DNA here is from genome assembly GCA_964388515.1 of uncultured Anaerolineaceae bacterium. Classification (GTDB taxonomy): domain Bacteria; phylum Chloroflexota; class Limnocylindria; order Limnocylindrales; family CSP1-4; genus JAKAHU01. The sequence continues at coordinate 6,109 of CAYMBB010000043.1, read as the reverse complement.
TGACGCCGGCCTTCCGGGCGCCGATCCTCCTGACCACGATCCATGGGTTCAGCTGCAAGGAGGCAGCCGCCATCCTCGGGTCGCCCTTGGGCACGATCCTGTCGCGGCTCCACCGCGGCCGGAAACAGCTCGAGCGGGGACTCTGGGAGTACGCGGTCCGCCGCCGTCTCGTGACTGTGAGCGACGAGTGATGATCGATTGCCGCGAGGCGGTCCGCCGGATGTGGCCGTACCTCGACAGCTCCCTCGAACCCCGACCGGTCGAGGAGCTCCAGGAGCACCTCGAGGTCTGCAGACGGTGCTGTGGCGAGCTCGAGTTCTCGCGCGAGCTGCGTGGCCTCCTGGCCACCACGAGCGCCCCGGCCATCCCCGATCAGCTCCGTGACCGGATCGAGCAGCTCCTCGCCGCCGGACCCGGCACCGGCCCGGACCGGTGACGGACGCTCGCCTGGGGCACCTGGAGGGCCCCGACCTCCTCCGCCAGGACGCGATCCGGGCCGCCGTCCGCGAGACGTACGCCGCCGTTCGCCCGACCGACCGCAGGGTGGCGGAGCGCTTCTACGAGCCGGGCGAGCTGGCGGGGCTGCCGGAGGAGACGATCACGATCGCGCTGGGCGTGGGCAACCCGGTCAGGTACGCCGACCTGCGGTCCGGTGAACGTGTCGTCGACCTCGGCTCGGGCGGCGGGATCGACTGCCTCCTGGCCGCCCGGCGCGTCGGTCCGGCCGGGGAGGTGATCGGGATCGACTTCCTGCCCGAGATGATCGAGCGGGCGACCCGGGCCGCGGCCGTAACGGGCGCCCGGAACGTCCGCTTCGTCCAGGGCGAGATCGAGGCACTCCCGCTCCCGGACGACTCGGTCGACGTGGTCGTCAGCAACGGCGTCCCGAACCTGTCGCCGCGCAAGGTGCGCGTCTTCGCCGAGGCATACCGGGTCCTCCGGCCGGGCGGGCGCCTGGCGATCGTCGACCTCGTCCTCGAGCACGACCTGCCGCCGGAGATCGCGACCCACCCGGGAGCCTGGGCTGGCTGCCTGTCGGGGGCCCTCTCGGAGGTTGCCCTCTACAAAGGTCTCCGCCGGGCGGGCTTCGGCGCCGTGTCGATCGAGCCGCTGGGCGCGTTCGGGATCGAGGAGTGCGCGCTCTACCCGCTCTTCACCGACGACCTGCTCGATCTCCTTCGGTCACGAGTCCCGCCGGAGCGCCACGGTCGGATCGCGCAGAGTGTCCTCGTCCGGGCCCGCAAGGCCGGAGCCGGGGAGTGGCTGCCGGGGCGCGTCCGCGACTGACGCCGCGCCGGCGCGTCCGGCGCTCGGCGGCACCCGTTCGGTTGCAGCCCTTCGATGGGCATGGGCGGCCGGCGCGCGACCGGGGCCCGGTCGGGGTAGACTCGGGTGAATGACGGCGGGCGGGTCCGGCCCGTCCTGCGAGCGACTCATCCGATCGACCAGGAGCGACATCCGGTGGCCATCCTGCCCACACTCCAGGGCCCAGCCGACCTGCGCGGGTTGAGCGAAGCGCAGCTCGTCGAGCTCGCGGCCGAGATCCGCCAGGCGATCATCTCGACCGTCGCCCGGACCGGCGGCCACCTCGGCTCGTCGCTCGGGGTCGTCGAGCTGACGATCGCGCTCCACCGGATCCTCGAGTCGCCGCGCGACCGGATCGTCTGGGACACCGGCCACCAGGCCTACCCGCACAAGCTGCTGACCGGGCGCTACGAGCGCTTCGGGACGCTCCGCCAGCTGGGCGGGATCGGGGGGTTTCCGCGCCGGGCGGAGTCCGAGCACGACGTCTTCGACGGCGGCCACGCCGGGACCGGGCTGTCGATCGCCCAGGGGCTCGCGACCGCCCGTGACCAGCGCCACGGCCTGGAGCGGATCGCGGTCGTCGTCGGCGACGCCGCCCTGATGAGCGGGCTCTCGCTCGAGGCGCTCAACGACATCGGGCACCGTGGCACGCAGCTCCTGATCGTGCTCAACGACAACGAGATGTCGATCAGCCCGACGGTCGGGGCGCTCTCGAAGTACCTCTCGACGATCAAGCTCAGCTCCACCTGGCGGCGGAGCAAGCGGACGTTCGACGACGTCGTCTCGCGCATCCCGGTCACCGGCAGCCTGGCGCTCGAGCTGAGCCAGCGGCTCCGCCGCTCCGTCGTGAACTTCGCCCAGCCCGGTCAGCTCTTCGAGGACCTCGGGATCACGTACATCGGTGTCGTGCCCGGGCACAACCTCCGCGCGCTCGACCACACGTTGCGCGCCGCGCTCGAGCTCGACGGCCCGGTCCTCGTCCACGTCCGGACCCGCAAGGGCCGCGGCTACCGCCCGGCCGAGACCGACCAGGTCGGCTTCCACGGGGCGGCCCTGCCGCCGATGACCGACGCGCCGCTGGCTCGCACGCCCGTACCCGGCGAGTCGGTGTCGGACGATGCGACGGCGCCGGCAGCGGCGGCCACGCTCCACAAGCCGCTCAACTACACCGCCCACTTCGCCGCCGAGCTGATCGCCGCCGCGCGGACGGACCGCCGGATCGTGGCGATCACGGCCGGGATGCCCACCGGCACCGGCCTGAGCCGGTTCCAGGCGGCTTTCCCGGACCGGTTCATCGACGTCGGGATCGCCGAGCAGCATGCCCTGACCCTCGCCACCGGGCTGGCGATGGGCGGCCAGCGACCCGTCGTGGCGATCTACTCGACCTTCCTCCAGCGCGCCTTCGACCAGACCGTGCACGACGTCTGCCAGAACGACCAGCCGGTCCTGCTGGCGGTCGACCGGGCCGGACTCGTCGGCGAGGACGGGACGAGTCACCAGGGAATGTTCACGATCCCCGCCCAGCGCCAGCTGCCGAACCTGGTCATCGCCAGCCCGAAGGACGAGCAGGAGTTGCGCTCGCTCGTCCGGACGGCGCTCGCCCAGGACCACCCGTTCGCCCTCCACTACCCGCGCGACCCGGGCTTCGACGTCCCTCCGGTCGAGCCGCGGGTCCTGCCGATCGGCCAGGGCGAGGTGTTGCGCGAGGGCTACGACGTCCTGGTCGTGGGCTTCGGGCCGATCGTCGCCCGAGGGGTCGAGGCGGCCGAGGCGCTCGCCGCCGAGGGCTGGTCGGTGGGCGTGATCAATGCCCGGTTCGCAAAGCCGCTCGATCGCCAGCTCATCCTCGAGGAGGCACGCGGCAAGCGGCTCGTGGTCACGCTCGAGGAGAGTGTCGTGACCGGTGGGTTCGGCACGGCCGTGCTCGAGGCGATCGAGGAGGCCCGGCTCGCCGACCCGGCCTATCGCGACCTCGCCGTCCGGATCATCGGCATCCCCGGCGACCGGTTCGTCGACCACGGTGCCGTCGCCGACCTGCGCCGGATGCTCCGGCTCGACGCCAGCGGGATCGCGGATCAGATTCGCGAGACGCTCGCCGCGCTGCGCGCGACGCCGGGCCGGTCGGCCGAGCCGACCGCGGCCGGCTGAGCCCGGGCGCCGCTCGACGATCCGCGTCCGGGCACCGAGGCCGCGAAGCGGCGGTGAAGCGGCCTGTGCCACGATAGACGGGTGAGTGCCCAGACGACCCCGGCCGGGCGGGCCGCCGGCACGTCCGGCCGACGACGCCTCGATCAGCTGCTCGTGGAACGCGGGCTGGCGGAGACGCGCTCGCGCGCCCAGGCGCTGATCATGGCCGGCCAGGTCCGGGTGGGCGAGGGTGACGCGGCCCGCACCGACCGCAAGCCCGGCGATCTGGTCGACCCGTCGGCGGCGGTGGCGCTCGTCGAGCGCGAGCCCTACGTGTCGCGGGGCGGACGCAAGCTGGCGGCGGCCCTCGACGCCTTCGGCGTCGATCCAGCCGGCCGGATCTGCCTCGACGTCGGGGCCTCGACCGGCGGCTTCACCGACGTCCTGTTGCAGCGCGGCGCGAGGCGTGTCTATGCTCTCGACGTGGGCCGAGGGCAACTGGCCGAATCGCTCCGGCGCGATCCTCGGGTCGTGTCGCTGGAGCGCACGAACGCCCGGACGCTCGGGCCGGGGACCCTGCCGGAGGTTGTCTCGCTGGCGGTCGTCGACGTCTCGTTCATCTCGCTCGGCCTCGTCCTCGGCCCGGTCCGGAGCGCCTTCGGCTCGGCCGGCGGTACGATCGTCGCCCTCGTCAAGCCCCAGTTCGAGGCCGGACGGGCGGCCGCCCGGGGCGGTGTCGTGCGCGATCCGGCGGTCCACCTCGAGGTCCTCGAGCGGGTCGCGGCACGGGCGAAGGAGCTCGGGCTGACCGTTCGCGACGCCGTCGCCTCGCCGCTCCTCGGGCCGGAGGGCAACCGCGAATTCTTCCTCCATCTCGAGGTCGGCCCTGGCGGCCCGGATCGCGGCCGAGGGACCGCCGCCTCGGCGGCCGCGGACGAGGACGGGGTGCGGCTCGCCGGACGGTTCCGGGCGGTCGTCGCGGCCGGGGACGCGAGGTGAGCGTGCGCCGGATCGGCTTTGCGTACAACCCGACCAACGAGGCCGCCCTCGAGGTCCGCGACCGCGCCGACGGCTGGTGCCGGGTCCGCGGTCTCGAGCACTGGTCGGCCGAGGCGGGAGCGTTCGAGGAGCTCGTGGCGGCCCTGCCTGGCACGGACCTGCTCGTCGTCCTCGGTGGCGACGGGACCTTCCTGCGCGCCACCCGGGCCGTCGCCGAGGTCGACGTGCCGATCCTCGGCATCAACCTGGGCAAGGTCGGGTTCCTGTCGAAAGTGGAGGCCCACGAGCTCGAGGTCGTGCTCGGCCAGGTCGTTGCCGGCGAGTACCAGATCGAGGAGCGGATGGCCCTGCGCGGCACGGTCCTGCCCGGCGGGCGCGAGGGGATGGGGGAGAGCTTCGTCGCCCTCAACGACGTCGTCGTCGCCCGCGGCTCGCTCGCCCGGGTCTGCCACCTCGACGTCGCGATCGGGCCGTCCCACCTGGCGACCTTCATCGCCGACGGGCTGATCGTGGCCAGCCCGACCGGCTCGACCGGCTACTCCTTCTCGGCCGGCGGGCCGATCGTCGATCCGACCAGCCGGAACCTGATCGTCACCCCGATCGCGGGCTACCTGAGCGCGATCCGGTCGGTCGTCGTCAGCCCGCGCCACACGGTCCGCTGCCGGGTCGTCGCCGCCCACGAGGCGCTCGTCAGCATCGACGGCCGCGAGGATCGCCCGCTCCGGGTCGGTGACGTCGTCACCGTCCAGGCGTTCGACCGGATGATCCGGCTCGTCGAGCTCCACGGCCGACCGCCGTTCTGGGACCTTCTGCGCCAGAAGGTCGAGCTGCTTCCGTCGTGAACGAAGCGCGTCCCGGGCGGCTGCTCGAGCTCGCGGTCGTCGACCTCGCCCTGATCGAGCGCCTGCGCCTCGGCTTCGTGCCCGGCCTGAACGTGCTCACCGGGGAGACGGGCGCCGGCAAGAGCCTGCTGATCGACGCGCTCGGGCTGGCCCTCGGAGCCCGGGCGGACACCGGCCTCGTCCGGCACGGGGCGGAGGTCGCCCGGGTCGAGGCGCTCTTCGAGCGCGCCCCGGAGCCGCTCATCTGCGTTCGCGAGGTCGCCGCCTCCGGCCGCTCTACGGCCCGCATCGACGACGAGACGGTGACCGCCGCCCGCCTGGTCGAGATCGCCGGCCCGCTCGTCGAGCTCCACGGCCAGCACGACCAGCAGCGCCTGCTCGACGAACGCCGGCAGCGCGACCTGCTCGATGCGTACGGCGGCCACGAGGCCGAGCGGGCGGCGATGGCCGAGGCCGTGGCCCGCTGGCGGGCGAACCGCGCCGCGCTCGCCGAGCTGACGATCGACCCGCGGGAGCTCGAACGGCGGCTCGCGCTCCACGAGCACGAGGCGGCCGAGATCGCCGCGGCGCGGCTGCGTCCCGGCGAGGCGGCGGAGATCGCCGCCCGCCTGGCGGCGGCCGAGCACGTCGAGGCGGTCGTGCGCGGCGGCACCGCGCCCCGCGAGGCGCTCACGGGCGAGACGGGCGGAGCCCGGGACCCGAACGCGGTCGCGCTGCGCGCGGCCCGCGCGCTGGCCCGGGTAGACCCGCCCCTCGGGCCGCCGCACGACCGCCTGGCCCGCCCCGAGGCCGAGGCCGGGGCCGGACCCCGCGTCCCCCGCCACCCGGACCCCGGG
>CAYMBB010000042.1:0-13064 GCA_964388515.1 uncultured Anaerolineaceae bacterium | reverse complement strand
GCCGCCCATCATGTTCTGGCCGCCCTGGCCGCCCATCATGTTCTGCATCCCCTGCCAGCCCTGGCCGCCCATCATGTTCTGCCAGCCGGGCGCGGGCGAGGAAGTCGGCCCCTGGGCCGAGACCAGCCCGGTCGCTCCGAGAAGCAGTGCCCCCGCCAGCAGGCCGCCGGCGACGAGCGTGGTTCGTGTCCGTGCCATGTTCAACTCCTTCACCTGATCCCGAGCACGCGTCGTGCCTGCTCGTATTCCTGATCGCTGATCTCACCGCGCGCGAAGCGCGCCTTCAGGATCTGTGCGGCGTCATCGCCGCTGCCTCGCTCTCGCCCGGGCAGGGCGGCCACGACCGCCCACACGATGGCGATCACGAGGAACGTCCCGAGGATCATCCAGACCCATCCGCCGAGGCCCATGCCCCAGTCAAATCCGGTCATCATCTGCCTGTTCTCCGCTCTGGCGTGTCGATCGCTTCCGTGCTCGACACCAGCCAGACTAGGGACCGGCGTTCAACGCTCGATGCGCCTGGTCGTCAAGTTCCCGTCAAGACCGTCCGATGGCCCGGGCGACGGCGGCCAGGTTCGCCCAGTAGGCCACGACCCCCGCCGACCCACGCCTGGCCCGCAGTCGAGCTTCAGCGTCCTGCCAGCCTCTTCTCAGGTCGCTCTCAGGCACCCGGTCGATCCTGCTCTGGCGACGAGCTCGTCGCACATGTCAGGCACTGAGCGAGGAGAGATCGCGATGACCCAGGCCACGAACGTGCTGGATCCCGTGTGCGGCATGCCCGTCGACCCGTTCACTGCCGAGGTGGTCGAGTTCGACGGCGAGGCGTACTACTTCTGCGAACGCGTGTGCGCAGAGATCTTCCGCGACGAGCCGCTGCGCTGGATCGAGCCGGCGCCGGCGCAGGTCTGACAGGCCAGAAGGGCCTGCCGGGGGTGGGCCAACCGGGGGCTGACCGACCGGGGGTGGGCCGACCGGCGCTCAGCCAGCTCGCGGCAGCGCGACGCTGAACGTGGAACCGTGACCCGGCCCCTCGCTCTCGGCCCACACGCGCCCGCCCATGAGCTCGACCAGGGCCCTGGCGATCGCCAGGCCGATCCCTGATCCGCCCATCGCGCGCGAGCGTGAGGGGTCGACCCGGTAGAAGCGCTCGAAGACGAGTTCGCGCTGCTCCTCGGTGAGACCGGGCCCCTGATCGCTGACCGACAGGATGACCTCGCGGGCGTCGTGGCGGAGCGCCAGCCGGACCTCGCTCTTCGCCGGCGAGTAACGAACCGCGTTGCTCAGGAGGTTGTCGAGGACCTGGCCCAGCCGCTCGCGGTCGGCCAGGACCGCCGGCGTCCCGGGCTCGACCTCGACGCGGATCGCGATGTCCCGCCCCGCCGCGATCGGCGTGAACCGCTCGGCTGCCTCTCGCGCCAGCGCGGCCGGGTCGAGCGGCCCGATCGCCAGCGGAATCTGGCGGGCCTCGGCCCGCCACAGCTCCTGGAGGTCGTTGACCAGGTGGGCGAGCCGGGACGTCTCGCCCCGCAGGAGCGACCAGGTGGCCTCGCTGGGCAGGATCACCCCGTCCTCGAGGCCCTCGAGGTACCCGTCGAGCGTCGTGAGCGGGGTGCGCAGCTCGTGGGCGACGTCGCCCACGAGCTGGAGGCGGCGACGCTCGGTCGCCTCGAGCGAGGCCGCCATCGTGTTGAATGACGCTGCCAGCTCGCCGATCTCGTCGTCGCCGGACACCGGCACGCGTTCGGCGTAGCGACCGGCCGCGATCCGCTGGGCTGCCTCGGCCAGGCGCGAAATGGGCCGGGACAGCCGGGCGGAGAGCGCCAGGCTGACGACGATCGCGGCCGCCCCGGCCGCCACGACGGCGACGACCAGGGCGGTCTGGACCGCGTCCTGGAACGCGGACCGCACGAGGCCGCCCATCATCTCGCCCATCCCCGCCATCGAGTGACCCATCGCGGCATCGAAGGCGCCGGGGGCGACGAACCCGACGGCCAGGAAGAGCGTCACCGTCCCGACCACGATCACCGCCAGGTGCGACAGCACGAGACGGGTCCGGATCCGCGACCGTGGTCGTGACTGGGTCATGTCGGCTCCTTGAAGCGGAACCCGGCGCCTCGGACCGTCTCGATGAAGCGCGGGTCGGCCGCATCGTCGCCCAGCTTGCGCCTCAGGTTCGCCAGGTGCACGTCCACGACGTGCTCATCGCCGACGTAGTCGAAACCCCAGACCCGGTCGAGGAGCTTCTGGCGGCTGAACACGACTCCGGGGTCGCGGGCCAGGGTCAGGAGCAGGTTGAACTCGGTCGTGGTGAGGGTGACCGGCTCGCCCCGCAGCGACACGGCCCGGCGGCGTTCGTCGATCACCAGGTCGCCGAGCCGCAGCGGATCCAGCGGCCCACCCTGCGGGATCCGCGGCCGCCGGAGGAGGGCCCGGATCCTGGCCACCAGCTCGCGCGGCGAGAACGGCTTGACGAGGTAGTCGTCGGCCCCCACCGTCAGCCCCACGATCCGGTCGATCTCCTCCGCCCGAGCCGTGAGCAGGATGACGTAGGCGTCGGAAAAGGTCCGGACACGGCGCAGCACGTCGAACCCGTCGAGGCCAGGCAGCATGACGTCGAGGACGACGACGTCGGGAGCCCGCTCCCGGACCGCCTCGACCGCCGCGAGCCCGTCGGAGACCGCGCTCACCTCCCAGCCTTCGCGCGCGAGGTAGCCGGAGATCAGCTCGACGATCGGCGGCTCGTCGTCGACGACGAGGATCCGGGTCGGGTTCGTCATCGCGATCGCAGCGGCAGCGACACCGTCGCCACGGTGCCCCCGCCCTCCCGGTTGTCGAGCTCGATCGACCCGCCGTGCGCCTCGACGATCCACTGGGCGATCGCCAGCCCGAGCCCGGTGCCCGAGGGTCGCAGCTCCCGGGCACGCCTGCCGCGGTAGAGCCGTTCGAACAGGTGCGCCCGATCGGTCTCGTCGAGCCCGATCCCGGTGTCCGACACGGTCGCCACGACCCGATCGTCGCGGATCGCCAGGCTGGCGGTGATCACCCCGCCGGCGGGGGTGTAGCGGGCCGCGTTCTCGAGCAGGATGCCGAACAGCTCGCGCAGCCGGTCGCGGTCGCCGTCGACCACCGCCGGCTCGACCGAGGCGACCGACAGGCGCACGTGCGGCGCAGCCTGGCTCTGGACACGAACGGCCTCGACGAGCACGGCGTCGAGCTCGACAGGACCGAAGTCGAGTCGAACGCCGGACTCGGCCCGGGCCAGCGAGAGCAGGTCGGCCACCAGTCGCGCCATCCGCTCGGCCTCGCCCTTGGCGTCGGCCAGCAGGGCCGTGCGTTCCGCCTCGTCGAGTCCGGGCCGAAGAGCCAGATCGAGGCTGGCCCGGATCGTGGTCAGGGGCGAGCGCAGCTGGTGGGACGCGTCGCCGAGGAATCGCTGCAGCGTCTGGTGGTTCTGTTCCAGGGCGGCGAGCATCTCGTTGAAGGCGACCGCCAGGTCACCGACCTCGTCGCCCGACCGGCCGCCCTCGACCCGGGCCGCGAAATCGCCCGACAGGGCGATCGCCCGGGCGGTGTCGGTCACATCGGCGACCGGGGCGAGCGCGCCGCGGGCGAGGATCGAGCCGGCCCCGAACGAGATGGCGACCAGGACCAGCCCGCCGAACACGAGGGCCGTGAGAACGGTCGCCTCGAGGCTCCCGAGATCGCGAGTCGAAGCCGCCCAGGCGATGTACCCGACTCGCCTCCCGTCCGGCGCGACGATCGGCTCGACGGTCATCCGGTAACCCTCGCCGGCGATCTCGACGGCCCGGACCGCCTGGCCATCGGTCGCGGCGGCGAGGTCGGCGGGCAGGATCGGTAGCGGGATCGCCGGGTTGGTGGCCGAGTCGATCAGGAGACGCCCCGCCGCGTCGAGCACGACGGCCCGGCCGCCGGTCGACACGAGCTGGCGGAGCAGGGTCTCCGACGGGGCGAACTGTCCGCCCGGGACGAGCCCCTGGGCGAATGCGTCGGCCGCGTGCTCGACGTTGCCCTTGAGCGTGGCGTCGAAGGCGCGGTCGAGCTCGCCCCGGAGCACCAAGAAGACGCCGGCCCCGAACGTCGTCAGCGCGACCGCCAGCAGTCCGGTGTACAGGAGGGCGAGTCGGGTCCGGATCGAGAGCCGACGCAGCGGCGTGGTCACTCCTTGAGCACGTACCCTGCGCCGCGGACGGTGTGGATGAGCCGGGAACCGTTGTCGGCCTCGAGCTTGCTGCGCAGGTACCGGACGTAGACTTCGAGGACGTTCGACTCACCCTCGAAATCGTACGACCAGACGTGCTCCATGATCACGTCACGAGTGAGGACCTTGCGCGGATGGCGCATGAACAGGAGGAGCAGGTTGAACTCGGTCGTGGTGAGCTCGATCACTCGACCGCCGCGCCTCGCCTCGCGGGCATCGACGTCGAGCTCGAGGTCGGCGAAGCGGAGGATCTCGCCCGCCGGGGTGGCCCGCCGGCGCAGGAGGGCGTGGACGCGGGCAAGCAGCTCCTCGAAGCTGAACGGCTTGACGAGGTAGTCGTCGGCCCCGGTCTCGAGCCCCACGACCCGGTCCCTGACCTCGTCGCGGGCGGTCAGCATCAGGATCGCCAGCTCGTCGCCCGACGCCCGCAACCGGCGGCAGACTTCGAGCCCGTCGATGCCGGGCAGCATGACGTCGAGGACGACGAGGTCGGGCAGGTGCTCGCGCGCCTTCTCGAGGCCCTCTTCGCCCGTGGCGGCCTCGACGACGCGGTACCCTTCATAGGCCAGCCCGCGCCGGACCACGGTCCTGATCTTCTGATCGTCGTCGACGACGAGGATGCGCGGGGCCTCGCCCATCGCTCCGGTACCTCTGTCTCAGCGTGCCTGTCCGAGCATGATCGTCAGGGGGTCATGCCCGGCATCGCGGTCATGCCCGACGCCATCGTATGCCCTGCCCCGTCGCCCGGAGCGGCGGCCGCTCCGAACTGCCGGCCGGGCTGGCCGACGAGGTCGAGACCTCCTTCGGCTGCACGTTCACGAGACGGTCACGGTGACCTGCCCAGCTTAGATCGAACTGAGAGTCCGATGAATCAAGGCTGAGCCGGGGCGGCGTCCGCGATTTCACAGGCTCCCGGGCCGGCTGACTCCGCCCCGGCGGCCGCCCGTTCGGCGTCGAGCGCGGCCTTCACCTCGGGATAGGTGTCGCCAAGGCAGCAGCTGCAGGAGTCGTACCAGCGGCGCATCCCCTCGTCGATGACCACGTCTCCCGGCAGCGAGGCGCCCGGCGTGACGTCCGGAGCTGGATGCGCGGCCGGCTCGCGGAGGAAGTCCTCGAGGCAGCGCTGCCGGCAGAACGCGACCTCGTGCCCGCCGTGCACCACGACGAGGCCATCGGCCCGGGCTCGCCCCAGGTCGACCGTCATCCCGCACACCGGGTCCTTCATCGTCACCTGATCCAAGGTCATCGGTCCTCCACACGGCTTCGGCAGGAACGCCCGGAGCCGATCGATCCTACACGATTGTCGTAGTCGTTGCCGAGGCCCGCTCTCTGGTAGGCTTCGGCCGATGTCGCACGAGTCGTCTCGACCACTGACGCCCCACGAAGCTGCCATCGAAGACGTCCTCGGGCCCCTCGGTGCGGCGGTCATGCGCGTGGCCTGGGAGCAGGGCGAGTGCACCGTGGCGAGCGTGGCCGATGCGCTGAACGCGGGCGATCGCCATCGCCGGCTGGCCTACACGACGGTGATGACGGTGATGGGCCGCCTCTTCGAGCGCGGCCTGCTGGAGCGGACGCGGCGAGGCCGGCAGTACGCCTACCGGCCGGCGAGCGACGAGCCGACGCTGATCGAGATGATGGGCGGTCGCGCCGTGGACGAGCTGATGGAGCGGTACGGCACGGCGGCGCTCCGACAGTTCGCCCACCGCCTGGCGGACATCGACCCCGAGCTCCGGGCCCAGTTGCTCGAGCTGGCATCCCGCCGGCAGGGGTGACGTGACGGTTTCCCACAGGATCCGGCTGGCCGCGGTCATCGGGGCGGTGGCGGTCTGGTGCCTGACCGCCGATCGGACGGCCGGTGGCGACCCGATGCTCGCCCTCGAGCTCGCGGGCGGCGTTCTCGTCGGCGCCTGGGCAACCGTGGCGTTGCGGAGCATCCGGCTCGGCCACCTGCTGGCAGGCGAGCTGACCGTCCGCTCGCGGCCGGCGATCGTCCAGGGGATCCGCTGCAACGTGATCTCCGGTGGTGGCCACCAGGCGTTCGTGCTCGGGGCAGTCCGGCCCCGGATCTGGATCGGTGACGGGCTGCTCGCTGCGCTCGATCCGGGCGAGCTCCGGGCGGTGCTCCTGCACGAGGACCACCACCGGCGCACGTTCGCTCCGCTCCGCACCGCGGCGCTCGAGGCCTGGCTGACCCTGTTCGGGTGGTCGCCGCACGTTCACAGCCTGGTGACGGAGCGGCTGGTCGACCTCGAGGAACTTGCGGACGTGGACGCCCTGGAGCAGGGGGTGAGCCCGGCCACCCTGGCCTCGGCGCTGCTGAAGGGCGAACCGAGCCGCGCCCGCGCCGCGGCCGGGCTCTCCCGCGCCGCCGACCGCCGGATCGTCACCCTGCTCGAGCTGGCAGCCGGTCGACCGGGCGCCGGGTCACGGAAGCTGCCCTACGAATGGCTGCCCTTCGCGGTCGTGGCCGCGGTCGCCCTGGGCTGCCACCTGCCGAGCATCCCGTCCCTCGGCTGACACGGGTCCCCGGCCGGCACCGGATATACTGCGGACCTGTCGTCGGCAGTCGCTGTCGCCGCGATGTCGGACTGGAGGCCTCCCGGTGCACTCGGTCAGCGATACCAGCCGCCCCGAGATCTCCCTCCGGGCGACGAACCTCACCAAGCTCTACGGCGAGACCGTCGCGCTGTGGAACGTCGACCTCGCAGCACGGGGCGGTGAGCTGGTCGCGGTCCTGGGGCCGAACGCGTCCGGCAAGACGACGCTCCTGCGCATCCTGGCCGGCCTGACCGCGCCGACCGGCGGACGCATCTCGTGGTCGGGTTCGAGCACCGGGCGACCGAGGATCGCCTACGTCGGACACGCCACCCACCTGTTCGAGGCGCTCACCCCGCTCGAGAACCTGGAGCTCGCGGCACGGCTCGCGGGCCGTGATCCGCGGCTGGCCGTGGAGCTGCTCGGCCGGCTCGGCATCGAGTCGTCCGCGGGCAGGCGCTGCGGCGGGCTCTCCGCCGGCACGCTCCGGCGGGTCGCTCTCGCTCGTGCCCTCGCCACCGCGCCGGACGCCCTGATCCTCGACGAGCCGTTTGCGTCGCTCGACGGGGCCGCCGCGGACGTCGTGGTCGAGGTCCTGGCAGGTGCCGGCCGCGATGGTCGGCTGGTGGTCGTGGCCACCCACGACGACGCCCGGTCGAGGATCCTGGCCACGAAGAGCGTGTGGCTGAGCGGGGGACGGGTCGCGCCGCCGGACTCGCGCACGACCGGGACGCTGCGTCTCGCATGAGCCTGGCCACTGACGTCGCGGCCCTGGCTGCCAAGGACATCCGGATCGAGCTCCGGACGCGGCAGGCCTCGGGCGCGGCCGCCGCCCTCGGTGCGATCGCCCTCGTGCTCGTGGGCCTGGCGGTCGGACCGGACGCCGACCGACTGCGCCAGCTCGCACCAAGTGTGATCTGGATCGCGCTGCTGTTCGCGACGGTCACCGTCGCCGACCGGTTCGAGCGGATCGATCGAGCGGACGACGCCTTCTCGGCCCTCTGGCTGGTCGCGGCGGATCGCCGGGCGATCTACCTGGCCAAGGTCGTCAGCCTGACCCTCGTCCTGGGGCTCCTCCAGCTCGGCCTGTGGCTGCTTGCGGTCGCGCTCCTCGATCTCAGCCTGCGGATCGAGCTCCTCGCCCTCCTCCCGATCGTCTGGCTCACCGCCTGGTCGACGGCCTCGGTCGGCGCCCTCGCTCTGGCCCTCGTTTCGGCGGCGGCGCACCGGATGCTCCTGCTGCCCGTCCTGCTCCTGCCGCTGCTCGTGCCGACCCTCGTGGCCGGCGTCGGGGCGAGCGTCGCGGTGCTCGACGGCCGGATCGCCGATGCCGGGGGATGGGGCACGATCCTGTCGATCGAGGCGGCCCTCTTCTGCGGGCTCGGCATCCTGCTCTACGAAGCGGCGGCGGCTCCCGAATGACCGGCCTGAGCGATCTGGGACGAGCACTGGGTCGAGTCGCGGCATCCGGCTCGCTGGCCGCGGTCGCCCTCCTCGCCACGATCACGATCGGCCTCGTCGGTGTCCCGGCGGACGCCGCCCAGGGCGACGTGCAGCGGATCATGTACGTCCACGTCCCGAGCGCCTGGCTCGCCTACCTCGCGTTCTTCGTGACGCTGGTCGGCGGGGTGCTCTATCTGTGGCGGCGCACGCTCGCCTACGACCGGGTCGCGGCGGCCAGCGCCGAGATCGGCCTGGTCTTCACCGGGGTCGCCATCCTGAGCGGGGCGATCTGGGGCAAGGCGACCTGGGGCAAGTGGTGGGACTGGGATCCGCGCCTGACCACGACCGCGATCCTGTTCCTGATCTACGCCGGCTATCTCCTCCTGCGCGCATCGATCGTCGACCGCCATCGTCGCGCCCGCCTCTCGGCGGTGCTCGGCGTCGTCGGCTTCGTCAACGTTCCGATCGTCCATTTCTCGGTCCTCTGGTGGCGCGGGCTCCACCAGGCGCCGACGGTGATCCGGCCGGGGGATCCCACGATTGACCATCTGCTGCTCGCGGTGCTCCTGGCCAACGTGGCCAGCTTCACGCTGCTCTACGCCTGGCTGCTGCGGCGCCGGACCGAGCTCGAGACGCTTCGGGACCGCGCCGAGATCACCCTGGAGCCGATCCCGTGACCGACCCCGGATTCGTCCTGGCGGCGTACACCGTCGTGCTCGGCGCCCTGGGCGGGTACGTCGTGAGCCTCGGTCGCCGTGGTCGGTCGGCTCGACGTCTCCTCGACGCGGTCGCGCGGCAGCGAGCGACACAGCCGGGCGACGAGCGCCCGAACACCGGGGCATCCGAGGCCGAGGCGCGCGGTCCGGAGCGATGAAGCGGCCCCGCGCGGCAACGCTCCTCGGGATCATCCTCGTCGTCGGCGCCATCGTCGTGCTGATCGGCGTCAGCCTGACGAGCGCGATCGTGTACTACGTGACGCCGACCGAGCTGGCGGCACGTTCGACGAGCGAATCGGTCCGCCTGTACGGCATCGTGACGCCGGGTTCGGTCCGCTGGGACAGGGCCAGCTCCCTGCTCTCGTTCCGGGTCACGGACGGCACGACGACCGTCGAGGTCTCGTCGAGGTCGCTCCCGACGGCCCTGTTCCGCGACGGCGTCGGCGTCGTCCTCGCTGGCCACGCGACGGGACCGGGTCGGTTCACGGCCGACGAGATCCTGGTCAAGCATTCCGAGGTCTATGAACCGCTGAAGCCGGGGGAGACGATCCCGCCCGGGCTGCTGGAGCGCCTCGGCGCGGGCGGCGCGACGCCGTGATCGGTCTCGCGGGGTCCGCCGCCAGCACGGTAGGCCTGCTCGGCGCCATCGTCGGGATTCTCCTGGGAGTCCGCGCCGCACGGCGCGGCGCCTGGGACCGGCGGCTGACGATCGTGGCCTGGACCACCTGCAGCGCCCTTGTCGCGGCCAACCTGATCATGGTCGCGGCGCTCGTCGGTCGCGACTTCTCGATCTCGTACGTGGCCCAGGTCGGAAGTCGCTCCACCCCGCTCCTGTACACGGTCGCGTCGCTGTGGGGCGCGCTCGAGGGCTCGATCCTCTTCTGGGCCGGCCTCCTCTCGGTCGCGATCGTCCTCCTGATCTCGCGCACCCGGGGTCCGGAGCGCAGCCTCCTGCCGGCCGCCGCGGCCACGCTGTTCGCCGTCCTTGCCTTCTTCGCCGCCATCGTGGTCGGCCCGGGCGACCCGTGGCGGCGGATGGATCCGGTCCCCCCCGACGGCCCGGGCCCGAACCCGCTCCTGCAGAACCACCCGCTCATGGCCCTCCACCCGCCGTTCCTGTACCTCGGGTTCGTCGGCCTGGCGATCCCGTACGCGCTCACGGTCGCGGCCCTGGTCGGCGGCCGGCTCGACGACCGCTGGCTCCAGGCGGTCCGGCGCTGGACCCTCGGCCCGTGGGTGGCGCTGACGCTCGGGCTGGTCATGGGCGCGTGGTGGTCGTACGCGGTGCTCGGGTGGGGCGGGTACTGGGCGTGGGACCCGGTCGAGAACGTCGCCCTGCTCCCCTGGCTGACCGCGACCGCCTTCCTCAACTCGGCGATGGTCCAGCAGCGTCGGGGGATGCTTCGCGGCTGGAACGTCGGACTGATTGCGGCGTCGTTCGTGCTGACGATCCTCGCCACCCTGGTGACGCGGAGCGGGGTCCTCAACTCCGTGCACTCGTTCACCCGCTCGCTGATCGGGCCGCTCTTCCTCCTCCTGTTCGCCATCGCGCTGCTGGGCTCGTTCATCCTGGTCGTGACCCGGCTCCCGGGTCAGAGCGAGCCACAGCCCAGGCTGGGCACGAGGACCACCGCCTTCCTGCTCAACAACATCCTGCTCGTCGCCGTCGCGGCGATCGTCCTGGTCGGGACGCTCTTCCCGCTCTTCGCGGACGCGCTGGCCGGGGCGCAGGTCAGCGTCGGCGCTCCCTACTTCGAGCGTGTCATCGGACCGATCGCCGTCGGTCTCGTCGCCCTGGTCGCGATCGGTCCTTCCCTGCCCTGGGGCGACTGGCGATCGGAGACGCGGCGGATGCTCCTGCCGGGTGCGACCGTGGCGGTCGCGATCGTGGCCCTCCTCCTGCTGCGGGGCGGATCGCCCGAGCTCCTGGCCGGGGCGGCGGCCGGGAGCTTCGCGCTCGTCCAGTCTGCCTGGTACATCGTCCGGCGGGCGATGCCGGCCAGGGGCGCGAGCGATCGAGGACCGACCGCCGTCGTGCACCGCCTGATCCGCCGTCGTCGCTCCGTCGGGGGCCTGGTCGTTCATCTCGGGATCGCCCTGATCGCGCTCGTCATCGTCGCCTCCGGCG
The DNA here is from genome assembly GCA_964388515.1 of uncultured Anaerolineaceae bacterium. Lineage (GTDB taxonomy): Bacteria > Chloroflexota > Limnocylindria > Limnocylindrales > CSP1-4 > JAKAHU01. Next base: position 2,023 of record CAYMBB010000042.1, on the reverse strand, counting down.
CCGGCCGCCAGGAGAGCAGCGTGACGTTGCGGGCCGGTCAGGCCGCCCGCGTCGGAGACTTCGAGGTGCGCTTCAGCGGGACGCGCTCGGAGACGCGCTCCGGCCGCGTCGTGATCGTCGGCTCGGCCGTGGTGAGCGGCCCGGGGATCGACGGTCCGGTGACGCCGGAGCTGACCGTGTTCCCGGGCTCGGCACAGGCGATCGCGACCCCGGCGATCGTCCCTACTCCGGGCGCGGACCTGTACGTGACGCTTCTGGACGTCGACGCCACGGCCGGCACGGCGACCTTCCGGATCGGAATCCACCCGTTCATGAGCTGGCTCTGGCTCGGCGGCGGGATCACCGCCCTGGGTGGTCTGATCGCCGCCTGGCCACGAGCACGGCTCGAGCCGGCCGCCGACCCGGTCCTCGCCGGGTCCGCCGCTGACGACCTCGCCGGAGGGATCGTCGGTGGCTGACAGCGTCCCGATCAAGGGTCCGAGCCATCGCCGGGCCTGGCTCGTCGCGATCGGGCTCATCGCCTCCGGAGTGCTGCTCGCGTCGCTCGCCGTGGGAGTCGTTCGGGATCCGCCCCAGCCCCCGTCACCACTGCTGGGCAAGCCGGCGCCCGACTTTCGGCTGACGGCCCTCGACGGCTCGACGGTCGAGCTGGCCGGACTTCGCGGCCGACCCGTGATCATCAACTTCTGGGCCTCCTGGTGCCTGCCCTGCCGCGAGGAGGCGCCCCTGCTCAGGCGAGTCCAGGAGGAGTACCGCGACCGTGGCCTGGTCGTGCTCGGGGTGATCTTCGAGGACAGCCCCGAGAATGCCCGCGCCTTCATGCGCGAGTACGACCAGCGGTACCCGGGCCTCCTTGATCCCGATGGGCGGACGGCCGTCGACTACGGAGTGTTCGGCATCCCCGAGACCTACTTCGTCGGCCGTGACGGGATCGTGACCTACAAGCAGACCGGGGCGATCAGCTGGGAGATCCTGTCGCGCGAGGCCGAGGTGATCAGCCGATGAGCCGCCGCCGTGGCGGCGCGAGGCCGGACCTCCTGCTCGGGATCGCTCTCGCCCTCGTCGTCGCGGCGATCGCGATCAGCGCGGTCGTTCCCCGTGCCCGCACGATCGACGATCGGGCGCGGGCCCTGGAGGCGACGATCCGCTGCCCCGTCTGCCAGGGACTCTCGATCGCCGACTCTCCCGCGCTCCTGGCCCAGCAGATGCGCTCGCTCGTGCGCGAGCAGCTCGAGGCCGGGCGCACCGACGCGCAGATCCTCGACCAGTTCGTCTCACGGTATGGCCGCTGGATCCTGCTGACACCAGCCTCGCAGGGTCCTGACCTGATCCTCTGGTTGCTCCCCGGGGCGCTGATCGGCGGCGGTGCCGTCCTCCTCGTCGCGATCGGACGCCGGCGGCGGCTGGCGCCCGCGCCAGCGCCGGCGATCGCGACCGTTTCCGCGGCCGCGGGAGGCTCGCGTCTCGTGACGGCCTCGCTCCTGCTCGTCATGGCCGCCGCGGTGGCCGTGCCGCTGGTGATCGCGGTCGTCCCGCGCGGCCCGGGTCGCGAGATCACCGGAGCTCCGGCAGCCGGCGCCCAGGCAGGCACCTCGATCGCCGAGCTCGAGGCCCGGGCCGCGGCTGATCCGGGCAACGTCACGACCCTCGATGCGCTCGGCGACGCATACCTGGCCGCGGAGCGCCATGCGGATGCCGCGGATGCCTACCGGCGCGCGCTGGAGGTTGACTCGAACGACGTACCGGCCCTGATCGGACTCGGGGTGATCGCCCTGTCGGCCGGGCGGCCCGACGCGGCGGGTCCGCTGTTCGATCGAGTGATACGGCTCGGCCCCGACCTGCCCGACCCGTACCTCTACCGGGCCCTGGCCATCGTCCAGTCGGCGGGCAGGATGACCGAGGCCGCTCGCCGCGATCTGCTCCGGTTCATCGAGCTCGCCCCCAGCGACCCTCGACGGGCCCTGGCGGACGAGCTGCTCTCCGGGCGCGCGACCGGCAGCCCGGCTCCCTGACCGATCGTCGG